>CAIUCF010000726.1 GCA_903897565.1 uncultured Rhodospirillales bacterium
GGCGGCCGTGTCGATCTCCTCGATCACGGCGATCACCGACTGAATCGACGTGACACTTTTCTCGACGACACCCTGTAAGCCCAAGATCTCGCGCGAGATGTGCTCGGTCGCCGAATGCGTCTGGTTCGACAGCGATTTCACTTCTCCGGCGACGACGGCGAAGCCCTTGCCGGCGTCACCGGCGCGGGCCGCCTCGATGGTGGCGTTGAGGGCCAGGAGGTTGGTCTGCGTTGCGATATTCGCGATCAGATTGACGACTTCGCCGATCTTGCGGGCCGCCTGCTCCAGGGTACTGACGGCGTCCGCCGCCTGACGGGCATCGTCGACGGCGCGGCGGGCGATCGTGCTGGAGCGCAACGCCTGCCGGGCGATTTCGCCACTGGACGCGGTCATCTCCTCCGTTGCCGCCGCGACGCTGGTGGCATTCGCGCTCGCCTCGTCCGAGGCCGAGGACACCGATTGCGCGCCGTCGCGGACGATCGCGAGCGCCGACTGCAGCCCTTGCGCCTCGTTCGCCATGGCGGCGGCGCCCTCCTCGACGCTTCTAGTCGTGGCGTTGAGATCGGCCTCGATCGACTGGCAGCTCTCAAGCAGCATGCGTCGGGTCATCGCCCGCTGCTTCTCCTCGGTCTCTTCCTTTTCCTGGGCGGCGTAGAGAATCCGGGCACGAAGGGCACGCAACTGGCAGATGATCCGGTTGAACTCCGTCGGACGCGGCATCGGGATGAAATAATTGACCTGACCGCGCGAGATCGACTCGAAATGTGTCTCCAGCGCCCGCATCGGCGTGCGGAATGTCGTCAGCATCCGCCACGCCAGCAGACCGGCCAACACGATGGTAGCCACCAGCAGCCCGATCGCAGGAGCACCGTGGTCGCCCAGCGCGAATTGGGCGCCGAGTCCGGCGAACATGACCGCGCAGGCGGCGGCGAACTGACCGGTCACGTTGTGCCAGACACGTCCGACGGCGGCGGCCATCCCTTCCGGCCGGACCTGACCCTCCTTGACGGAAAGATTCCCGGCCTCGCCCTTGCGGAGTTTCTCGTAGATCGTCTCGATCGCGGCAATTTCTTCGCGCGTCGGAACATTGCGGATGGAGATGAAGCCGGTGATCTTGCCGGTTTCGATGATCGGAGTGACGTTGGCGCGGACCCAGTAGTGGTCGCCGTTCTTGGCCCGATTCTTCACCAGGCCTTCCCAGGGTTTGCCGCTCTTGATCGTCGCCCAAAGATCGGCGAATGCGGCGCTGGGCATCCCCGGGTGGCGAACGAGATTGTGCGCCGCGCCGATCAGCTCGGCCTCGTTGAAGCCGCTGACCTCGATGAACGCTTGGTTCGCGAAGGTGATCCGGCCATTCGCATCGGTTTTCGACACCAGCAAGGTATTCGGATCGAGGATGATTTCCCGTTCGGTGACGGGGCCATTGTCACGCATTTCGTAACTCTCCAAGCAGACTCTCCCGATCGCACACAGTCTCGGGAGTCTGAAAACTGCGCGCGGCTCGTCCATTGGTCGAAGCGTGTCCAGCCCCGACCGCCCGCCTATAGTCGGCTGGCCCTCACGGAATCGTTAAGAATGGGACGGTGTCCCCGTACGCAGCATCGTCATTGAGCCCGCCATCAGAACCCCGGCCCGCGGCGCGATTTCAGGCGTGAAGGGTGGACCAAGAATGCCAGGAGCGTCTTTGATATACCTCATGAACAAGCCCGCGTCTGGGCGGCGGGGCGTGTCCTAGATCTTCCGGAAATCGCCGCCCCTGCCGAGACCGGAGGCGAATCGCGAGGCACCGGTCGCGGCTTCGGCCTTGAGCGGTGCTTCGCCGGCAATTCCCTCGATACGCAATGCATCGGCAATCTCTTCGCCCCATTGCCGGTAGCTGGTCATGCGGTCGGTGCGCAGGCACAGCTGCGGGAATTGCGCGATCTGCTCGGCGAGCTCGATTGCGGTTTCGAGGGCGGTGCCCGCGGGGACGACGCGGTTGGCGAGGCCGAACGACAGCGCTTCCTCGGCGCCGACCGGGCGGCCGGTCAGGATCATGTCGAGCGCGCGGCTATGGCCGATCAGGCGCGGCAGCCGTACCGTGCCGCCATCGATCAGCGGCACCCCCCAGCGGCGGCAGAAGACGCCGAAAATCGCCGTGGTGGCGGCGACGCGGAGGTCGCACCACAGCGCCAGTTCCAGGCCGCCGGCAACGGCGTGGCCTTCGACGGCGGCGATCACCGGCTTGGAGAGCAGCAATCGCGTCGGCCCCATCGGCCCGTCGCCGGTCGGATCATTCAGGTTTTGCCCGGCGCTCACCGTCTTGAGGTCGTAGCCGGCGCAGAACGCCCGGCCGGTCCCGGTCAGGATCGCGACGGCGCTCTCCGGGTCGCTTTCGAATTCCTGGAAGGCGTTCAGCAGCAGCCGGCTGGTTTCGTGATCGACGGCGTTGCGGCATTCCGGGCGATTGATGGTGACGATCGTCACCGTGGCACGCTTCTCGACGAGGATTTTCATAACAGCTGCACTCCTGTTCAGGATGATGAATTGCGTGCAGGATAAACCATCCGAGGAGCAGTCGCGCCGACCAACAGCGCGATTCGCGGTTTTCACCGCGGCGATTCCAGATTATTATAGTGCACTCTAAAATCATGAATGGGCCGCAGAGCCCGAACCGCGGAGGAAGCAGCATGGAAGTCGGGATGACCGTCATTTTCCAGGGCACCGATCCCAATCGATCGGACCGGGAAGTCTACCAGAATGAATTGCGGCTGGGCGATCTCGCCGAGCCGCTCGGGTTCGACTCGCTCTGGGGCGTCGAGCATCATTTCACCGACTACACCATGTGCCCCGACGTGCTGCAGTATCTCAGCTACTTCGCCGGCCGCACCAAGACCATCAAGCTCGGATCCATGGTCGTCGTTCTGCCCTGGCATAACCCGATGCGGGTCGCCGAGCAGATCGCCGTGCTCGATCATCAGTCGGACGGCCGCTTCATCCTCGGTGTCGGCCGTGGTCTCGGCCGCGTCGAGTTCGAAGGCTTCAACCTCGATCAGGGCGTGGCGCGCGAGCGCTTCACGGAATCGGCGCAGATGCTGCTCGAAGGACTGGAGCGCGGCTACTGCGAGTTCGACGGCAACCATATCAAGCAGCCCCGGCGCGACATCCGCCCCCGTCCGTTCAAGAGCTTCAAGGGCCGCTCCTACGCCGCCGCGGTCTCGCCGGAAAGCTCGGAGATCATGGCGCGGCTCGGCATCGGCCTGCTGATCATTCCCCAGAAGCCTTGGGATTCCGTCACCCAGGAGCTCGGCAACTACCGTCGCATCTATCGCGAGGTCAACAAGGCCGAGCCGCCGGCGCCGGTGCTGGCGGGCTGGACCTTCGTCGACAAGGATGCCGGTCGCGCCGAGGAGTTGGCGCGCAAGTACATCGGCGGCTATTGGGATACGGTGCTGAAGCATTACGAGCTGATCGGCGACCATCTGTCGAAGATCAAGGGCTACGAATCCTACGCCGCGATGCAGCACAACGCGACCAAGGCGGGCGGCCGCGAAGAGGCAATCGACTTCTTCCTGTCGATCCAGGTCTGGGGCACCCCCGATCAATGCTACGACAAGATCGTCGATTTCAGCTCCCGCACGGGCGCCGAGAGCTTCAACGGTGTCTTCTCCTACGCCGGCATGCCCTGGGAAGAGGCGGAACGGAATATCCGCCTGTTCGCATCCGACGTCATGCCGCGCCTCAAGCAGGTCGGCAAGGTCGCGCGCGCGGCCGAATAGTTCGATAATCAGGGTCGCGGTGCCTTCCACCGATCGGGGAGGGCACCGCCGCCATGATGATTGAAACCACGTCGCGTTGGCAGGAGTTGCCGATCCCGGTGGAGCCCATCGTCGGCTGCGACGCCCTGGTAATCGATTTCGAGACGGCGTCGAGCGCCTATAACTCGGCCTGCGCCATCGGCATGGTCTGGCTGCGCGGGTTCATCCCGGTCGCTCGCGCCTTTCGCCTGATCCGGCCGCCGGATAACTTATACAGCCCGTTCAATATCGGCATTCCCGGTATCCGTCCTGCCGACACCGCCGACGCGGCCAGCTTCGCCGAGCTCTGGCCCGGTCTCGCGCCCCATGTCACGGGGACCTTGATGGTTGCGCACAACGCCCGCTTCGATGCCGGCGTGCTGGCGCGGACCCTGCGCCATTACGGCCTCGACGATCCGGCCGCGGAATTCCTGTGCACGGTCAAGCTTGCCCGGCAGGTTTGGCCGGAACTTCCCAACCATACGCTTCCGACCGTTGCCGGGCATCTCGGCTACCGCTTCAGCCATCATCACGCGCTCGAAGATGCCGAAGCCGCCGCTGAAATCCTGAGGCCGGCGGGCGAGATCACCGGCGTCGCTGAACCACGCCGGCTACTCGAGCCATGGTGAGGCGGCGGCCTGCTTACAGCGGATAGTCGCGCGCTGGATCGACGCCTGCGGTCTCGAGGAATTTCCGCAACTCGGCGACTTCGTCCTTGGAGAGGGCGTGATGGGCGGCATGGGCACCGTGGGTATGGCCGTTGAGCTTGATCACGACCTGACCATGGCCACCGTGATCGACCTCGGCGCCGAGAGCCTCGAGCGCGGAATAGGCGGATTTGGGGTCGATATTGCTGCTGACCGGATGGGCAAACAGGGCGTGAAGCGTGCTGCGATGCTTGTGATTCATGAAAATCTTTTCTTCCCAGGTTGTCTCGCCATTAGGCCCGGAAACGGCCGCCGCCGTCCTTGATCCATATCAAGCTCGGGTTGTCCGACGCCTGACTACCTATCGGCTTCGCGACATCCGGGAAGAAATTGTCGGGTAAATACAATTATGGGCGGCGGTCGGTTCGCGCTCGCAAAGATCGAGCGCGGAACCCGACATTGGGGTGCGGTAGCTAATAATTCGAACGCGGGTCGATATTGGGGGGTCGACACAGGCGTGATAATTTCTCCTCAGCCGTAATCTGAGTTCCTCTCCGGGTTAAGGTCAGGTTGAGGCGGCGATTGGTCCTCGCTGCCTCGACCGCGCATTCTGCGTTACGCCCGCGCCGCGATTTCGAAGGCGTCCAGATCCGGTTTTTTCGTCCACGCTTCGTAGGTCGCCATGTTATGCGGCCATTGCGTCACGACCCGCCCGGATCCCGCGCGGTAGTATTTCGAGCCGAGTACGCGCCAGACCGCGACAGCCTGGATATCGCGCTGGATGGTCTGGTTATAGGAATCCATCACCGGCCGCTTGACGTCGATCCAGGCCAGCTTGCGCTGCGCCAGGGTCGCGATCTTGGCGACGATATAGGCGACCTGATGCTCCAGCATTTCCAGGATCGAGCCGTTATTGGTGTTAGGCCCGTACAGCATGAACAGGTTGGGGAAGCCCGCCGTGGTGATGCCGAGATAGGCCTGGGGGCCATCGGCCCAGGCGTCGGCAAGCTTGGTGCCGTTGCGACCGGTGACGTCGATCACCGAGAGGAATTTGTTGGCCGCGTAACCGGTCGCGAGAATGATCGTGTCGAGCGGGTGCGCGACGCCGTCGCGGGTCGCGATGCCCTCGGGGGTGAAGCACTCGATACCCTCCGCGACCAAAGTGACGTTCGGCCGATTGAAGGTCGGATAATACTCGTTTGAAAACAGCGGTCGCTGCGAGCCGAGCGGCTCGGTCGGCCGCATCTTCGCTCGGGTCGCTTCGTCGTCGACCAGGGCGAGATTTTCCAGCGCGGCGCGTTCGAGTTCGGCCATCATCTCCGGCTTGTCGAACAGCAGGAGCTCCTCGAAGAAACCGTAGGTCTCGCGGCGGATCTTGAGGGCCTCCTCGGGTTGCTTGCGGTACGCCTCGAGTTCGGCCTCGGTGAAGGTCTTGTCCTGTTTCGGCATGACCCAGTTGGCGGTGCGCTGGAACACGGTGAGGTGCCCGGCCTGCTCGGCGATTTCCGGGATCATCTGGACCGCACTCGCGGCACTGCCGACCACGCCGACGCGCTTGCCGGCAAAGTCGGTCGTGGCCGGCCACAGCGCGGTGTGGATCATTTCACCCTTGAAGCGGTCGAGCCCGGGAACAGCGGGCCATTGCAGCTCGTTGAACATGCCGAGGGCGCTGATGAAGATATCGGCGGTCACCGCCTCGCCGCCCGCGGTGGCGATATGCCACTGCGCGGCCTGGTCGTCCCAAAGCGCGGAATCCACGTTGGTATTAAAGCGGATATGCTTGGCGACGTCGTACTTGTCGACGCAGTGCTGCATATAGGCCTTGATCTCGGGCTGGTTGGCGTAGCTGCGAGTCCAATCGACCTTCTGCTCAAAGCTGAAACAATAGAGCAGGGAGGGGACGTCGCAGGCGAGGCCGGGATAGCGATTATTGGTCCAGGTTCCGCCCGCCTCGCCGCCGCGCTCGAGGATGATGAAATCCTCGATCCCGGCCTCCCGCAGCTTGATCGCCATGCAGATGCCGCCAGGGCCGGCCCCGAGGATCGCGATCCGGTGGTGTGTCGCCATGTCTCTGTCTCCCCCGTATGGGCCGGCTCGGACCTAGAGGTCGATCGGCAGTTCCAGATGCGTCTCGTAGATAAAGTCGCGGTGCGCCATCAGCACCGGGTCGGCTGCCGCTGCCACGACCGGATCGGTATTGACGTAGACCGCGCGGAAAAGCTCCGGCATCGCGCATTGCGACTCCGGCAGTGGATAGATCGTTGCCGCCGTGCAGGCCCAATACAGGTCGATCGCCGTCAAGGTGTCGCCGATCAGGTATTTGCTGCCGCGGGCATGCTGCGCTTTGAGCCGTTTGGCGAAGCGGCGAAGGATCTCGGCGCAGCGCTCGGGCGAGGTCGCGGCCGCTTCGGGCGAATAGCAGTATTTCTCGCCGAGAATCACGAACTTCTCGGCCACGGCGGGGTCCACTTCGGGCCGGGTGAAGTCGCGCACCATGAGGTGGCGGCGATGCCAGATGAAGCCGTTCTCGCCCATCAACTCGTTGGCGAGGCCATACATCAATACCCGCTCGTCGAAATCCACCGGGATCAGGCGGGGTTCCGGGGCGAGGCGTTCGAACAGGGCGAGCTGATCGATCCAGCTCGAGCGCGGCGGCTCGTCGTTCCAGGCGACGACCGGCGCCGTGGCCTGGCCGGTCCAGCGGAGTAGCGCCACGTTCGCGCCGAGGACTTCCTGGGCGGCGCGCGTGTAGGGCAGCTTCTTGACATAGAGGATCGCTTTGGCGGATTCGCTCCACGGGCCGGGAATGCCGGGCGACAACACCACCCGCAAACCAGACATCTTGATCGCGGTTTCGACGTCCACATATTCCGCCATGGGACTTCCTCCTCGCATGGGCCGGATTGACCCGCCCAGGGTTTAGTCCCGGGCGGGCTCCAGCCGCGTTATCTGGCAAAAATGGCGGGCGGGGACCGAGGCCCCGCGCCGCGGCTACTTGCTGTCGAAGACGGCCTTGCCGGTCTTCGGGTCGAACGGGACGGAGAGGTGCTGGGAAATCAGCACCCATTTGCCGCCCTTCTTCACAAAGCCGTCGCTCTCGCGAAACACGGCGTCCAGCCCGGGGCCGCCGTTCTTGCCCGGGGCGACCAGATGCTGGACGCTGTAGGCAAAGGCGATCTTGTTGTCGGCCACGATCTTGATCCGCAGGATCTTGGTGTCGATATGGCCGACGGCATCGAATTGCGGTTGCAGTTCCTTGGCGACGGCGTCGCGCCCCACGGTCTCGCCGGGCAGGATCATGTCGCTGAAGATGACGTCCTTGTCCCAGGTCTTCATGGCCTCGGCCGCGCTCTGCGACGCCGCCATGGCCTGCTCGATCTTCAGGATCGCCGCCTCGTTGGCCGAGGTTGCGGCGAATGCCGTTGCAGAAATGAATACCGCACCGAACAGCGTGAGCAAGGGCAGGCGTGAGGACATCGTCTTCTCCGTACGAATGATTGTAGGACACGACTATCCGGGAAACGCCGTTGCGACACAAGCGTCTCCAGTGCGGCGGCCGCTGCCAACAATCGGCTTGCAGTCGGGTTGGCGGCAATCGCATGATCAAGCATCACCAACCTCGCGCCACGCGGTCGCGGGGGTGGCGTGAGGCCGCGGCGGGGGAGTATCTCCGGCCGCCAACGGAGAAGCGGAATGCTCAAAATCTACGACTGGCACATGGCCCCGAACCCTCGCCGGCTGCATATATTCATCGCCGAGAAGGGCATCCCCGTCGAATATGTCGAGGTCGGCGGCGAGAACGTCAAACTCGCCGATTGGTACCTCGAGAAATATCCCCATGCGCTGACGCCCATGCTCGAACTCGAAGACGGCACCTGTATCGGCGAAGTGCCGGCGATCTGGCGCTATCTCGAGGAGCTCTACCCCGATCCGCCGCTGCTCGGCAGCACGCCGAAGGAGAAGGCGCTGGTCATCATGTGGGAGGCCTTCGCCCGCGACGACGCTTTCTATCGCGCCGGCGACGTGTTTCGGAACACCCACCCCGCCTTCGCCGATCGCGGTCTGCCGGGAACCAAGGAGTCGATCCCGCAGCTGCCGGAGCTGGCCGCGCGCGGCAGAGCCGCGATGGCGCGCTTCTTCAAGAAGTTCGACACCCAGCTCGCGAGCAACGAATTCGTCGCCGGCGACCATTTCAGCGCTGCCGACATCACGACCCTCTGTGCGATCGATTTCGCCAAATGGGCTGACATTCACATTCCGCCGGAGGCCAAGAATCTGCAGCGCTGGTACGATGCGGTCAGTGCCCGGCCCAGCACGAAGGCGTGACGCTGTCCTCGGTCAAGGCTTCGCGATGAACGTCGTGCAGAGCGCGCTCATCGCGATGCCGAGATAGGCGCCGGCGAGCACATCGCTGAGGAAATGGTAATTGCCAAGGATGAGGCCCACGGCGACGCTGCCGATCATCGCGATGACGATCGGTCGGCAGCGCGGGTAGTATTGCCAGAACGGCATCAGAAAGGCCGCAACCGCCGCGGTATGGCCTGAGGGGAACGATTCGTAGTCGAGCCCGGAATGGAAGTAGTGGAAACCGAATGCCCCGTCACGGATCCAGGACGGGTTAGTTCCCGTCCAGGATTCCGGCCAGGATCGCCCGAATACCCATTTCAAGCGCTCCTTGACCGCCAAGGTCACGCATGTGGTGATGCAAGCGGTCAGCATCACCCAGGCATACCGGGGCAGCGGGCTTCGGTATCGCCAGAACAGGGCGAGAACGACGGCGCAGGGCAGGTAGATCATGCTGACGATTTCGGCGGGAGCGATGAGCAGCGTAGCGAGGGTGACCGGTATCTCGTTGCCACGATAAGACGCGGTGAAGTCGAGATCACCGAAGCCTACGGTATGATCGTGCGCCCAGGTCGAGAGATCTCGGTCGATCCACAATATCGAGGCAAAGATCAAAGCAAGGGGCGAGAGAAGCCATAGCGACCGACCCCAGGTGCGAGGAATTATATTACGCATGGTCGCATCTGAGGAAATGGAAGATAAAATTTCATCTCGCGTGGGCATCCTTTCGTCGACCTTAGAACAATATAGCGACATTCATATGTAGTCGATTTTTTTAATCTCGGCCATGTATGGAAATGTGTTCTATTAATTTCGCGAACATGAAATGAAACGAAAATATATAAAATTCTAAATAATAATTTCATTCACCTTCTATACTGAATAACCATAGGAAAACATGAGATATTTGATGGTCGCGGCAAAGCGAGTCCTGATCTTATCCTAAATCCGGATTCACCCATATTCTATAACCGATAATATTCACGCGGCCTGCTACGAATTCCATGAGATTCGTCATTCTCATGCGGTCCGGATTTTGCTAGTCTGTGTCCATACCCTACGGTAGCGATGCCGTCGCGGGCGGGGATGAACGAGATGAACTTTTTTTCTGACCGTGTTGACGCCGTCCCCAACGAAGAGCGAACTCAGGTCGCTTCGGCCCTAGCAACTTCACCGATCGAGACGATCGGTGATACAGTTGGCGACCTCGCTGGGGCGGGGGTCGAAGACGTTCACGGATTTGACGATGGTCCGGAGCCCGACGATGTCGTCGCACCATCGCTGCCGCGCCGCCGTGCCCACCACGCGTGGCTGCTTCTCAGGCTGGCGCTCGTCGCCGCGGATATTGCCGCGGTCGCGCTCGCGCCCCACTTCGTCTATTTATTTCGGTTCGGCGGCTGGGGGCCGCGTGGCGCCGACAGCATCTCGATCGACCTTGCCTCCCTGATCATCGTCATGGCACTGCAAGTTTGCCGGGCA
>CAIUCF010000727.1 GCA_903897565.1 uncultured Rhodospirillales bacterium
CGTAATCGAGGACATGGGAGGCCATGCCGAACAGCAGGGCCGCATCGTCGTCGCGATAGGATGCCTTCGACCACAGCGACGGCACCGATCTCGGACCGGCAGCATTGCTCGGCAGAGTCGCGGCGAGGGCACTGACACCGGGCTCGATGCTGCCAGCGATCATGACGGCGAGGGAGTCGACGATCGCCTCTGCCGCAGCGGCGCGCGGTGCGGCATCGACCGATGCCTGGACGGCGAAGCGCGCCAGCAATTGGGTGTTGTTCGCCGCCATCGTCAGTACGAACGCGGCATGCCCAGGGCATGCTGGGCGACCTGCGCCAGGATCAGATTGTTGGAGAGCGGCGCGGTGCGGAACAGCCGGGCTTCCTTCCATTTGCGTTCGACATGGTACTCGACGGCGACGCCGTAGCCGCCGAAGGTGGTCATGCAGGCTTCCGCCGCCTCCCACGACGCCTCCGTCGCGAGATACTTGGCCATGCTGGTCTCGTTGGCGCAGGATTTCCCGGCGTCGAACAGATTGGCGGCGCGGTTGCGCATCAGCTCTGCGGCCTGCAGGTTCATATAGGCCTTGGAGATCGGGAACTGGATGCCCTGGTTGGCGCCGATCGGGCGGTCGAAGACGACGCGCTCGGTGGCGTAGCGCGAGGCCTGCTCGATGAACCACTTGCCGTCGCCGATCGACTCGCTGGTGACCAGCAGGCGCTCGGAATTGAGGGTGTCGACCAGATACTGGAAGCCCTTGCCCTCCTCGCCGATGCGGTCCTCGTCGGTGACTTCGAGATCGTCGATGAACACCTGATTGGTGTGGTGATTGAGCATGGTCTTGATCGGCGTCGCCCGCAGCGACTTGCCGGCCTTGGCGATGTCGACGAGGAACAGGGTCAAGCCATCGGTCTTGCGCTTGACCTCCTCGAACGGCGTCGTCCGGGTGATGAGCAGATACATGTGCGACTGGAAATAGCGCGAGGTCCAGATCTTCTGGCCGTTGATGACGTAGCCGCCCGGCACCTTCCTGGCGAAGGTCTTGATCTTGAGGGTATTGGAGCCGGCATCCGGCTCGGTCACGCCGAAGGCTTGGAGGCGCAGGCTGCCATTGGCGATGCGCGGCAGGTATTTGCGTTTCTGCTCTTCGCTGCCGTGATTGAGGATCGCGGCCATGGTATACATCTGGGCATGGCAGGCGGCGCCATTGCCGCCGGAGCGGTTGATCTCCTCGAGGATCACGCAGCCGTCGAGCACGCCGAGGCCGGAGCCACCGTATTCCTCCGGGATCAAGGCGGCGAGCCAGCCGGCATCCGTCATCGTCTGGACGAAGCGCTCGGGGTATTCCCCGGCCTCGTCGCATTCGCGCCAGTAATCGACGCCGAATTCGGCGCAGAGCTTGGCGACGGCGGTGCGGATTTCCTGCTGGGTCTCGGTGTAGTCGAGGTTCATGGCGCTTACGGTCTCTGGTTCTGGTCGAGAATTGCGGTTCAGGCGATGACGCCGGCCTTACGCAGGCCGGCGAGTCTGTCGGCATCGTAGCCGATGACCTCGAGCACCCGCGCGGTGTCGGCGCCGAGCGCCGGGGCGGCACGGAACGGCGCGCCGCGCGAGCCGCCGACGCTGACGGGCAGAGCCAGGGCTTGATAGCCTTCGCCGCCCTCGACGGGGAGCGGGCGGACGATATCGACGGCCTTGACCTGCTCGCTCTCCAGCATCTGCTGGACGTTGTTCATCTCGCTGCACGGCGCGCCGACTGCGCGGAGCGCGGCGACGACTTCTGCAGAACTCCGCTGCGACGTCACGGCTTCGAGCGCGGCATGCAGCGCCGGGCGGTTGGCGACGCGGTCTGGATTGGTAAGGAAGCGCGGGTCCTTCGCGAGACCGGGCGCGCCGAGGCCCTCGCAGACCCGGGCGAACAAGCGGTCATTGCCGGCGGCGACGAAGGCGTAGCTGTCCGAGGTCTTGAACAGCTCATAGGGCGCGGTCATCGTGATCGCCGAGCCGAGCTTGCGCGGGAGATTGCCGGAGGCAAGGAAATTGGCGACGAAGATCGTCATCCACGACACCCCGGTCTCCAGCAGGCTGGCGTCGACATTGAGGCCTTCATTGGTACGGCCGCGATGCAGCAGTGCCGCCAAGGTGCCGAACGCGCCCCAGATGCCGGTGCCCATGTCGATCAGCGAGACGCCGACCCGCACCGGGTCGTCGCCCTCGTTGCCGGTCGTGCTCATGATGCCGGTGAAGGCCTGCATCAGCGGGTCATAGCCGGGCAGGGCGCTCAAGGGGCCGACATTGCCGAAGGCGCTGATGGCGCAGTAGATCAGGCGGGGGTTGATCTCGTGGAGCTGTTCGTAGCCGAGGCCGCGGCGCTCGGCGCTGCCCGGCTTCATCGAATGGACGAGGATATCGGCGCTGGCAGCCAGATCCTTGATGACCTGGGCACCGGCATCGGAGGCGACGTCGACGCAGACGCTCGATTTGTTGCGATTGAGGGCGAGGAAGGTCGGTGACTGCCCGGCCACCGCGGGCGGGCGCCAGGCGCGGGTATCGTCGCCGCTGCCGGGGCGTTCGACCTTGATCACCTCGGCGCCCATGTCGCCCAGGATCTGGGTGCAGTAGGGTCCGGCGACATTCTGGGTGAGGTCGATGACTTTGAGCCCGGCGAGAATGCGATCGATCATGACGCGGCGGTTACCCTGTACTGGCTAGACTGATGGCGAGAAACGGCGTCGGAGAGCGCCGGGGGCGCTCTCCGATCGATCCGCAACGGGATATTGCTACCCTAAAACAAATTATTCGAACTTAATAGCCGATCACCGCATGCGGTGACGGGAGGCAGGCCTCACGCCGCCGCATGGATCTTGCCGAGCACCGGGCGGAGATAGCTCAGGAACTGCGCCGGGTTCTCCGACATCGGGAAATGGCCGAGGCCCTTCATGACCTCGAACGACGTCGCGCCGACCTCTTTCGCGAGTTGCGCGGTCAGCTCGGGCGTGGCCGAGAGATCGTACTCTCCGGTCAGCAGATGCAGGGGGCATTTGGCCGTATCGAGGCCGCGCAACCCGCCGTTACGCAGATCGCCATCGACGAAATAATAGTAGAGATCGCCCATGAACACGCCGGGTCCGCCCTGCATGTAGTGCCAGAGGGTCTCCCAGCGATCGGCGTCGGGGGCTTGCGGCGCGATCAGGCAGGCGACGGTCGCCGCGGCGACCTCCGAGCCGTTGACGTCGGGGCGATAGAAGATGTCAGGGCGATAGAATTCGTTCATCTCGGTATCGCCGTCAGTGCCGCGCAGCTCGGCGAACAGC
>CAIUCF010000728.1 GCA_903897565.1 uncultured Rhodospirillales bacterium
ATCGGCGGAGAGCAGCAGATTGCCGGGCTCGGCGACGAAGGCGCGGCGGATCTTGCGGCCTTCTTCGGTGCGCACCGGGATGTTCTGCAGATTCGGGTCGGTCGAGGAGAACCGCCCGGTGCTGGTGGCGGCGAGCGCGAAGCTGGTATGGACGCGGCCGGTCTTGGGGTTGATTTCCTCGACCAGCGCATCGGTATAGGTCGATTTCAGCTTGGCCAGCTGGCGCCAGTCGAGCAGGCGGGCGGGGAGCGGATGTTGGAGCGCGAGTTCCTCGAGGATCGCCGCGTCGGTGCCATAGGCCCCGGTCTTGCCCTTCTTGCCGCCGGGAAGCTTCAGCTTGTCGAACAGGATTTCGCCCAGCTGCTTGGGCGAGCCGACATTGAAGGCGACACCCGCCAGATCGTGAATTTCCTGCTCCAACTGCGCCATGCGCTGGCCGAAATCGGCCGAGAGCCGTTGCAGCTCGACGCGATCGACCTTGATGCCGGCGCGCTCCATCGCCGCCACCACCATCGGCAGGGGCCGGTCGATGGTCTCGTAAAGCGTGGCGAGATGCGCGAGCCGCACCCGCGGCTTCAGCCGTTGATGCAGGCGCAGGGTGATGTCGGCATCCTCGGCGGCATAGGCCAGCGCCTTGTCGAGCGGCACGGCGGCGAAGCCCTTGTGCGATTTTCCGCTCCCCGCCACGTCCTTGTACTTGATGGTCTCGTGGCCGAATTCGCGCTCGGCGAGCTCGTCCATGCCCATGCCATGCTGGCCGGCGCCGAGCGCATAGGCCAGCAGCATTGTGCAGTCAGTCGGCGCCAGGGCTATCCCGTAGCTCGCGAAGATCTGGATGTCGTATTTGGCGTTGTGCGCGACCTTGAGCACGCTGTCGTCTTCCAGCAACGGCTTGAGCCGGGCGAGTGCGGCATCGAGGGGAATCTGCTCGGGCCGTTCCTCGGCGCTACCGAAATCGAGCTGGCCCGACGGCGCGCTGCCGTGGTTGAGCGGGATGTAACAGGCGCGGCCTGGACCCGTGCTCAGGGAAATGCCGACCAGCTCGGCCTGGACGGCGTCGAGCGAGTTAGTCTCGGTATCGACTGCGACGGTGCCAGTGGAGCGGGCGGCGGCGATCCAACGATCGAGGGCGTCGAGGCTCTGCACCAGCTCGTAATCGAGCACGACGGCACTGGTATCGGGCGCGACGCTGGGGGCGGGGGCGTTGACGACCGGCGCGCGCGGATTTGGTGCCGTGGTCCCGGCGCCGCCAGCCGCGGCGGGGACCGGAAAGACCTGGCCCGAGGTGGCGAGGCGGGCTTCGACCCGGCCGAGCAGTTGGCGGAAGCCCTGTTCGCGCAGGAACTTGATCAGCTTGGCCGGATCCGGCGGGCGCGCGTGCAGGTCTTCGAGCGGGATCGGCACCGGCACGTCGCGCTTCAGGGTCACCAGCGCTTCCGAAATCCGGGCCTGCTCGGCGAACTCGATCAGCGATTCGCGGCGCTTGGGCTGCTTGATCTCCGGCGCGCGCGCCAGCAGGGTTTCGAGATCGCCATAGGTCTTGATGAGCTCGGCCGCGGTCTTGATGCCGATGCCGGGGACGCCGGGGACATTGTCGACCGAATCACCGCACAGCGCCTGGACATGGACGACACGTTCCGGGCCGACGCCGAATTTCTCCTCGACTTCGGCGCGGCCGATGACGCGGTTCTTCATCGGGTCGAACATGCCGACATTGTCTGAGACCAGCTGCATCAGATCCTTGTCGGAAGACACGATGGTGACCTTGGCGCCGGCTTTGGTCGCGATCTCGGCATATGTCGCGATCAGGTCGTCGGCCTCGTAGTCGTCCATCTCGACCTGGGGGATGTTGAAGGCCTCGGTAGCCTCGCGCACCAGGGCGAATTGCGGCACCAACTCCGGCGGCGCCGGCGGCCGATGCGCCTTGTAGGCTTCGTAGATGCGATTGCGGAAGGTGATGCGGGCGGCGTCGAAGATCACGGCGATGTGATCGGCGCCGGACTCGTCGATCACCTTCTGCAGCATGTTGCTGAAGCCCATCACCGCGCCGACCGGCGTGCCGTCGGCACGGTTGAGGGGGGGAAGGGCATGGAAGGCACGGAAGATGAAGCCCGAGCCGTCGATCAGCACGAAATGGCGCAACGGGAGATCGGACGGCGGTTGATCGGACAAGAGGCGGCCTCGCTGGGGGAGTGAGTGATTATCCCGCTCTCTGCCCCCTAGGAGCGGAGAGGGTCGGGGAGAGGTGGGGTGCCGGGACCACGAGCCCACCTCACCCTCCCGTCGCTGACGCGCCGGGCCCCTCCCTCTCCCCCCCCTGAAGGGCGGAGAGGGTCGTTACGTCAAGAAGCTGCCGCCTGCTGCGCCGGCTTCTTTTCCAGCACGTAGTGGCGCGAGCAATAGGGACATGTCACCTCTGCGGCCGGACCCATGTTCAAAAACACGCGGGGATGGCCTAGATGGCCGACACCACCATTGCAGGCGACTGTCCTGGTCTCTACGTAGATGGTCTCGATTGACGACATGGCCGCTGCCCTGGTTGCTGTGAAAAACGGTTTCCGGGCCGGATGATACAAGTTCAGTGGACACAATCAATGACAGCTTCGCTGGCGCACCCCGCATCCCTCGCATCCACGACCGGCCCGACGTCGCCATCCCCCCAGTCCCTGCCCGATAATGCCATCGAGTTGCGCGGACTGACCAAGGTCTATGGCGCCAGCAGCACCGGCAAACCGGTGACCGCACTCGATCATCTCGACATGGTGGTGCCGCGCGGCTCGATCTTCGGCCTGCTCGGCCCCAACGGCGCCGGCAAGTCGACGACCATCAACATCCTGTCCGGGATCGTCGTGAAGACCAGCGGCATCGCCCGCATCTGGTCGCACGACATCGACGACGACGCGCGGATGGCCCGCAGCGCGATCGGCATCGTGCCGCAGGAACTCACGATCGATCCGTTCTTCACGCCGCGCGAGCTACTGGAACTCCAGGCCGGGCTCTACGGCGTGCCGAAGCGCGAGCGGCGGACCATGGAAATCCTCGCCGCAGTCGGCCTTGCCGACAAATCCGACGCCTACGCCCGCACCTTGTCCGGCGGCATGCGGCGGCGCCTGATGGTGGCCAAGGCCATGGTGCACTCGCCGCCGGTGCTGGTCCTCGACGAGCCCACGGCCGGCGTCGATGTCGAACTGCGCCAGCAGCTCTGGGCCTATGTCCGCGACCTCAACAACCGTGGCACCACCATCCTGCTGACCACCCATTACCTCGAAGAGGCGCAGGAGATGTGCGATCGCATCGCCATCATCAACCGCGGCAAACTTGTCGCCAACGAGCCGACCGCGACCCTGCTCAAGCGCGTCGACGCCAAGCTGATCAACATTACGGTCAGCGAGACGGTTGCGAGCCTGCCGCCGTCGCTCGCCGCGCTGGGGATCGAGCGGGTCGACGACCATCATCTGCGCCTGAGCTACCAGCCGACGCGCATGGCCCTCGGCCCGGTGTTGACCATGGTCGGCGAGGCCGGCCTCACCATCGGCGACGTCAGCACCGAGGAAGCCGATCTCCAGGACATCTTCCTCAGCCTCACGGCGATGCCCGGAGCCGGCGCCGCGCGCTGACGCCCGGCCGGTGAGTGCAATGCGGGGGCTGGTCGCGCGGGCCTGTCTCGCTGTCCTGCTGATGTGCGGGCTTACCGCCTGCGCCCCCGATTTCGAGCGTGGCCCGCTCGCGGCACCGCCTGCCGCACCGGCACCGTCGCAGGGCGCGCGGTTGGAGCCCGATGCGATCGTCACCGCCGATGACGCCCGACTGGCTTTGCGACTCTGGCTGCCGGAAGACCGCGCCACGCCGCGGGCCGTGATCGTCGCCGTCCATGGCTTCAACGATTATTCCCGGGCCTTCGCGATCCCGGCCGCGCTTTGGGCGGAGCGCGGTATCGCCACCTATGCCTATGACCAGCGCGGCTTCGGCGCCAATGTCGATCCCGGGCGCTGGGCCGGCGGCCGCACTTTGTGTCGCGATGTCGTGACCGC
The DNA here is from genome assembly GCA_903897565.1 of uncultured Rhodospirillales bacterium. Classification (GTDB taxonomy): domain Bacteria; phylum Pseudomonadota; class Alphaproteobacteria; order ATCC43930; family CGMCC-115725; genus CAIXXC01. The sequence goes on from CAIUCF010000728.1 coordinate 4,032, forward strand.
GCTCGATCTGGTGCAGCGGCGCTGGCCCGGCGTGCCCGTCTATCTGCTCGGCGAGAGCATGGGCGGCGCCGAGGTGCTGGCCCTGATGGGTGGGACCTGCTCCGGCGTTGCCGCGCCCAAGCCGGCGGGGGTGATTCTGGTGGCGCCGGCGGTGTGGGGACGCAAGACCATGCCGGCGCTCAATCGCGTGGCGCTGTGGTCGGCGTCGCGGCTGTTCCCGGCGGCGCGCTTCACCGGCGAGGGCTTCCATATCCTCGCCTCCGACAATATCCCGATGCTGATCGCGCTCGGCCGCGACCCGCTGTTCATCAAGGCGACGCGCAGCGATACCATCTACGGGCTGGTCGATATGATGGATGCCGGCTACGCCGCGGCGCCGATCACGACGGCGCCGGTGCTGCTGCTCTATGGCGCCCATGACCAACTGATCCCGGTCAAGCCGATGCGCCGCGTCGCCCGCCGTCTCGCCGGCGCGCCGAATTTCAGGATCGCCTACTACCCGAAGGGCTGGCACATGCTGCTGCGCGATCTCGAGCAGAGACGGGTGGCGGATGACGTCGCTGCCTGGATCGCCGACGATCAGGCGGCGCTGCCCTCGGGAGCCGATCTCAAGGGCCGCGACTTCCTCGCCGGTCGCCTGCCGCGGCCGCACAAGGCCTCGCCGCCTGCCCGACATGCGACGACACACGACAGGGGTTGAGCCCGCCGCCAACGCTCGGCGGTGCGCGAGGGCTGATTCAGTCCGGCACTTTCGCGCGCTGCTGCGCGCTCGGCCAGACCACGCCGACGCTCTTCATGCCCTTGGTGATGTCCATTTCCGGGTGTGCGAGCACCACGTCGCGGTAGGAAGGGCCGCCGACGATCGCGGGCTTGTACTTCTCGAAGAAGACATTGATCTCGTCGCGCAGCGGCCGCGGCAGACCGAAATCGTCGTAGCATTGCTCGAGACAGTGGAACATCGCCTGCCAGTGTTCCTCGGTCAGGCCCATTCCGCGATGCGCGGTGACCATGTCGCGGCCGCGATAGACGGTATTGCCGCCCCATTGCGCGCACAGGAAATCGACGAAATTGATGTGCTCCTTGAAGAAGGTCGATTCCGACATGTGGTTCCAAATATGCCCGATCGTCGGATCGGCCATCGTCTTGCGCAGCGCTGCCGCCGCGAACTGGTAAATGGCGTCGTAGCCGCCCAGCCGCGTGTAGAGCGACGCCTGCTGTTGCTCGGGTTGCTGTCCATCCATCATGGCGATCTCTCCAGAGGCAGTTGTGGGACGGCCGAAGCGGGCTGATTTGCCGGATTACTGGTGAATTTCCGGGGCGATCGGGCGGATTACTGGCCCGTTGCCGGTCAGACAAACAAAAATCGATGCGAGGCACAGAGTAATTGCCAGGAACGATGGCGAAAATCTATCAAGAGACCGGCAACGGTTCAAGGGGCGGCAGCCTCGGTCTCAATTAAGGGGTTGAGCCCGCCGCCGGTTTGGGGCAAGTTGCGCGCCTCGATCCGCGCATCGACGTTGCACCCGTAGCTCAGCTGGATAGAGCGCTGCCCTCCGAAGGCAGAGGCCAGAGGTTCGAATCCTCTCGGGTGCGCCAAACGCTTCTATGATCTTGATATCCGATTCGCGGCCGAGCTCAATGGCCCCGGAGATCGGTAAAGCGTCCCCGAGATTCTCCCCGAGATTCCTCGCGCGTCATGGCGGCTTCGGCCGACGCAGCGGCGATCCGAAGGTCTGGTCCTAGGTGTCGAGGACCCGTTTCAGGAAGGCGCCACAGCGTCTGAGACCGGCCCCGCCGACGGTATGGCCGAGGCCAGGGCAGGCCATGGTTTCAACGTTGACGGCGTTGGCCTTGAGAGCCGCTTCCGCGGCTGCCATCATCGAGAACGGGACGATTTCGTCGGCCTCGCCGTGGATCAACAGCACCGGAGGGCGAGAGCGGATCTCTGCGGCGAGGCGATCGGGATTGGTGAGCGCCCCGGAGAAGCCGAGCACGCCCGCCAACGGTCGCGCGCGGCGTGGGCCGACATGGAGCGACATCATCGTTCCTTGCGAAAACCCGACCAGGGCCAGCCTGCTCTCATCCAAACCGCGGGAGGCGAGGACCTCGTCGAGAAACCGGTCCAGGATCGGCGCGGTTGCGCTGGCCCCCGCCGAGACCATGCCCGGTGTCGGATCCTTCACGCTGAACCACTGCCTGCCGCTCGGCGTCACATCGGAGGGGCCGGGCGCATTCGGCGCGACGAACTCGGTGTTGGGAAGCAGCGACGCCCAGAAGCGCACGAGATTGATCAGGTCGCGTCCGTCGGCGCCGACGCCATGAAGCAGCACGACCAGGGAAGAAGGCCGTCCCCCGGCCAGTGGCGGCGCAATCGGTCCGGAAAGCGTAAGCGACATGACTCCGGCTCCTCCCATGAAGCCGTGTCATATTAATAGGTTGCTCGGGTGGTTTTGATCAAGGCGGGGTTATGTCCGCGTTGCTACCTCGCCAGAATGCCTGCCCGGAATCAGGCATTGCGATGATCGCCAAAGCGTTTCGGGAACTCGCGCCGGCGGCGGTAAAATTCCCAAGATTTTCGGGCTCATCTCCCCTGGCGAGACGCGCCGTTTCCGCTTGGAAATGTGGGATCGGGCTGATATTCGGGTAGCGGGAATATTGCAAGTAATGATGTCCGCGTTCTTGGGGGCAAGGTCCGTAATTTTCCATACTCCGTCTCTGTAATGTGCAGCGCGGTCGCGAAGAATTGTGCGGGGGGCGGCGATAGTGATGAAAATCAGATTATTTCTTGCGACGATTCTGCTCGCCGGATGCGTGGCGGCACCGCCGCCACCCGCTCATCCGACGCTGCAGTCACCGCTGCTGCCGACGCTCGGCGAAAAATGGATCACCCCGCAAGGCGCGATTGTGTGGCCACCTTCGGAGGGGTTCTCCTCGCAACCCTTGCCCTTGATCCTGCCGGCCGGTGTGCTGATCGACCGGTTCGGCAGCCCGTATGGTCGGTTTTTCAGCCCGAAGGGGGCGGATTTTTCGGCCAGGGCCCTGCCCTATGAATGCGCCAAACTCGCTTACACGACCTACAAAGTCATGACTCCGATCTTCGTCTGGGTCGGCAAGGCGGCGCCCTGGTTCGACCAGGCCGGCGGGGCGACACAATTCGAAACCGATGCCACGGCGGCGCAGCTGGTGGCCGATGCGGCGCTGCAGCCGGTCGGGGCGCCCGCCAAATCTCCGTGCAAGACTAAGTAACAAGCTAAAAATATTGGGGGGGCTTCATGTTGGAACTGGTTCATTACATCCAAAATTTTCCCAACTTTCTCGTGTTCCTGATCGTCACGGGTGGGTTGGTGATCTTGACGATCTTTCTGCCGTTGCTGCGCGACAAACTCGGATTTGCCTTGTCGAAGGAGATAAACGACGGCGCCTCGGACGCGTTCAAGGCGGTGTGCGGGTCGACGATCTTTGTCCTCGCCTTCTCGCTCTATCAGGTCCAATCCAACTTCCAGGCTGCGGAATCGCTGGTTCAGCACGAGGCCGATACGATCAACAACATGGATCGCATCCTCGCCCGCTTCGACCAGCCGCAGGCGGATCCTGTGCGCAGGTCACTCTATCAATACGCTGCCGCCGTCGTCAGCGACGAGTGGCCGCTGCTGCAAACTGACCAAAGCAGCCCCAAGGTCGATGGCCTGCTGAAGGCTTTCGCCGATGGTGGCCGCAGCCTTGCGCCGGTCACCCCGCGCCAGCAGGCGCAGTACGGCGACCTGACGAAACTGATCGATACGCTGATCGATTATCGCCGCGCGCGCATCAGCGTCACCGCGACGGAATTGCCGATGCTCTACTGGTCGACGATCGCCGGACTGCTGGCGCTGCTGCTGTTTCTGTCGCTGGCGACACATTCGTCGCCCGACAAACGCCTGTCTCACGGCGGCGCGATTTGCTCGGCGGGCTTGTTGCTCAGCCTGATCATCATCATCGACAACCCGTTCAAGGGCACGACCCGCGTGCAACCGACCGCCATCATTAAAACAATGGAGGTGATGCAGGCGCGTTAGCGCGCGCCGCGCATCGGTCCCACCTGCTAGGTCTTAGAGATATCTCGCGGCGTGAACACCTTGGGCCAATAATGGGCGGCACCGAGGCCTTCGAGGGCGAGGCCATAGCCGAGTTGTTCGAGCATCGCCCTCTTGATCGGCATCAGCATCGCTTCGCGGGTCAGGCGCAGGGTAAGCGAGGGGCGCTCGACGAGCTGGCGCGCCAGTTCCCAGGCGCGGGGCAGCAGATCGGCCTGCGGCATGACCTCGTTGACCACGCCGAGGGACAGTGCCTCCTGGGCCGAGAGCTTCTGGCCGGTCATCAGGAAATAGCGGCCTCGGTTGAGCCCGAGCAGCAGCGGCCACAGCACATGGACGCCGTCGCCCGGCACGAGCCCGCTCGGGAAATGCGGGGCATCCTGAAAATAGGCGTGATCAGCGGCGAGGTTGATGTCGCAGAGCAGGGCGAGCTCGGCATGAACCGTCGCCGGGCCGTTGATCGCCGCGATCATCGGAATCTGGATTTCGAGATGGTTCATCAGCAGCCGCTTGGCATCCGGCAGGAGATGTCCGCCCCAGACCTCCGGGTCGACGGGCTGGCTGTCGGGGCCGTCGGCGCCGCTGCCGAGGTCTTCGCGGTCGATGAAGGACTCGCCGGAACCGGTGAAGATCACCACCTTGTTCTCGGGAGCGCTGTTGATGTCGGCGAAGCAGTAGCCCAGTTCCTGATGCGGCGGAAACCCCCAGATCAGTTCCTTGTCGTCGGTGTGCAGCCGGACTTCGAGGATGCCGTGCTCGCGGCGGAATTTGATATGGTTATACTTTTGCGAATACTCGGCCAGTGTCGGGATCTGCATCTGTGGGCTCCGTCTCGGAACAGGGCGCTGAGCCCTTGTTGTTTTTGGTATTCTTGTTTCAGAGACCGCGGCCGGCTGAACCCCAACGGATAGACCTGTCGCGTGGGACAAGCGTAGCGCATCGTCCGCCCGGAGTCTGCCTGGTCTGGCCGCGCCGCCCGGCCTGCGCCCCGGCGACCGGCCTCGGGGCGGATGCCCAAGCCCGATCACAGAATCGTGCGTGACAACACGGGGAGGTAATTGCACTCTTCTGGCCAACGATAAGAAGAAACGGGAGTCATGCAATGACGACTTCACCTTCCTCCGCCCGCGCACAGCCGCTCCAGGTCGGGCCGTCGGCCGGCGCGCTCGCGGCGATCCGGCGCGGGACGAGCCTGCCGGTGCTCGATGTCGGTCCCTATCTGGCCGGCGTCCCCGGCGCGCTCGAGCAACTCGGCGCCGACGTCAAGATGATCCAGGAGAACCTCGGCTTCTTCGCGATCGTGAACCACGGCGTCCCGCAGCCGCTGATCGACGAGTCGTTCCAGCAGACCGCGGAACTGTTCGAACTGCCGCCCGAAGAGAAATTGAAACACCGCGTCGGCTATCACCATCAAGGCTATCTGCCGCCGAAATCCTCGATCCTGCAGTCGCGGGCCATCATCGACAAGATCGCGGTCAACACCAAGAAGGACACCAACTCGGCCTGGCTGTTCATGCGCGAGCGCACGGCCGATGATCCGAAGGTACTGGCCAATGTCCGCCATCGCGGCCTCAATCAATGGCCCGAGAGCCTGCCTGCCTTCAAGATTGCACTGCTCGCGTATCAGCAGGCGATGGAACGCCTCGCGCTCGCGCTGCTGCCGATCTACGCCCGCGCGCTGGAGCTGCCGGCCGAGTATTTCGCCGACATGTTCAGGGAGCCGGAATATTACCAGCGCTGCGCCTATTATCATCCCGAACCAAGCATCGAGGAGGGGCAGTACGCGCTGGCGCCGCATTCGGATGGCAGCTTCCTCACCCTCTTGCCGATGACGCCGATCCCGGGGCTGCAGATCATGACGCCGTCGCGCGACTGGCTCGATGTCGGCTATATCGAGGGCGCGCTGATCGTCAATACCGGGCAGGTCCTGAACCGGCTGTCCAACGACCGTTTCATCGCCACGCCGCACCGCGTCGTCAACCCACCGGGCAAACGCTACGCGTTGGTGTTCTTCTTCTACCCCGACGACGACGCCAGCGTCGCCCCGATCCCGGCCTGCATCGGGCCGGGCGAGCAGCCCAAATACGATTCACGCAGCCTCTACGAGTTCTTCGTGCCCTATCTCGACGATCTCTATCACTACAACGACAAGACGTTCATGGCGGAAGCTGAGTCGGGTAAGGGCGCGCCCTCGACAACTCCGGCGCTGGAGTCGGAACCGCTGATGAACTAGCATTGCGGACGGATATCCGATCCGGGGCAACGCGTTAGACGGGGGGACACTATCATGAGAGATCGCGCGTCCCCGCGGTATCTGTCCGGTACGATCCGGCCTCCCGAACCTTGCCCATGGGTGTTGCGTCCGGGTCAGACGCCATGACCCTTCGCATCCCGTTCAATCGGCCCTGCGTCGTCGGGTCCGAAATGAGCTATGTCGCGGACGCGGTCGCCGGTGGCCATACCAGCGGCAATGGTCCCTTTACGCAACGTGCCGAGCGATTTCTGGAGGCGCAGTTCGGCGTCGGGCGCGTCCAGCTGACCACCTCGTGTACCTCGGCGCTGGAAATGGCGGCGCAGCTTTGCGACCTGGCGCCAGGGGACGAAGTGATCATGCCCTCCTACACCTTTGTCTCGACCGCGAATGCCGTCGCGCTTCGCGGCGCGCGACCCGTGTTCGTCGATATCCGCAAGGACACGTTGAACATCGACGAGACGCTGATCGAGGCGGCCGTGACACCGCGGACGCGCGCCATCTTCGTGGTGCATTACGCCGGCCAGGCCTGCGAAATGGACACCATCATGGCAATTGCCCGACGTCATGGGCTCCTGGTCGTCGAGGATGCGGCGCAGGCCATCCAGTCCGGATACAAGGGCCGCTGGCTGGGGACGATCGGCGATCTGGGCTGCTACAGCTTCCATGAAACCAAGAACATTGCCTGTGGCGAAGGCGGTGCCTTGCTGATCAACGACGCGCGGTTCGTGGCACGGGCCGAGGTGTTGCGCGACAAGGGCACGAACCGCCGGCAGTTTCAGAGCGGCGAGGTCGATAAATACACCTGGGTCGACATCGGCTCGTCTTATGCACCGTCGGATATGCTCGCTGCCTTTCTGCTTGGGCAGCTTGAGCATCTGGAGCGGATCACCGCGCGGAGGGGCGGAATTCATCGCCGCTATCGGGAGTTGCTCCAGCCCCTCGCTGACGCGGGCGCTATAGGTTTGCCCCATGTGGCACCGGACTGTGCCATCAATCATCACATGTTCCATATCCTGACCGCGGATATCGAGGAGCGGACGGCGCTCATCGCGTATTTGTCGCGCGCCGGGATCGCGGCGGTGTTCCATTACGTGCCGCTGCACTCTTCACCTTATTTCCGACGCATCGCGCCGGTACCGGAGCTCCCGGTAACGGACGACATCAGCCGCCGTCTGCTTCGCCTGCCGATGTTTTTCGATCTGACCGATGCGGAGGTCGATGACGTCGCAGGCTGCGTGAATGAGTATTACTGCGCCGGGGGCCGACGGGCGTGATCGCCGCCAGAGTCAGCCATGGGCGCGATCACGCCGCGGCACTGCTCCGCGTGGGATTGCGGCTGCCTGACATCTGCTTCTCGCGGGCGGCCTGACCCTTCCGTTCGCTACCAGCTGCCCGTGCGTCGCACGCGTGCGGTAACCCTATCCTGGACAATGCTGGTCTGGCACATTACAGCGTCTGGTGGTTCGGAGCGCCCGACCGGGGCGCACTCGTTGAAGACGCAAAGGAACCGGATGCATCCCATGTTCGACGCCAACGCCTTCGACACATATCGCGTTGGCCCGACCATGCCAGCCTCCAGTATCGGGGTTGCGCCGCGTTGACGGCAAACGCGCAGGATGATCGGTGGAGTTGCGCGCGATGGCCGGCGTGGGGCGTCGTTGCGCTTGTCGTCCTTCCCTCGACCCTGCTGCCGCGGCTTGCCGTTATTGGCGTAGCGCCGGGAATGGACGAGGGGATCTATGCCTTCAACGCCCAATGGATCCATCACGGTCTCGCGAGCGGGCGCGGTCTGCCCGACACCGGGACCATGATGATCTATCCGTTGCTCGTTTCCTGGGTCTTTCACTTTTCCGCCAATCCCTTCATCCTGCTTCGGCTGTGCGACCTTGCACTCGCTGTCATCGCCGCGGGATTGCTTTGCGTCGTCCTGCAGCGCGAGAGCCGTGACCGCGCTGCCGGCGCTGCGATCGCCTTCATTTTCCTGTGGGCCATGAACCAACCGGGCTTCGTCGATTCCGGCTTTAAGAACCCGATATTCGCTGCCTACGTTCCGCTATTTTCGGCGTTCGCGCTGGTTCAGTTCCTGCCGGAGCAGCCCCTTCGCTGGTATCTGGCCGGGGCGCTGACGGCATTGGCCGTGCTGCTGCGTGAGCCTTTCATCGCACTGGCCGTGGCCGCCTCGATCATGGCGCTTCGCGCCCGGCGGCACGACGGCCTGCGCTTCATCCTTGGCGGCGTCGTGGTGGGTGCGAGTGGGATCGCAGCGGTCTGTCTGGCGCGCGGCAGCATCTCCGGGCTCGCCGATGGCTATTTGCTCGCGGCAAAGGTCTATCGTTCCTTTGCCCAGGTCGACGGAATGATCTTCTTTAAGAGCGCGGCGTGGATGATCTACTACGCGATCTCCGCGGTTATCGTCGGCGCTGCGGGGGCGATTCTGGCGTTTCGCGCCGTCGCCCCCGGCGGCGGCGGGTCGCGCGGACGCCTGGGCTTTTGGCTGGTCGTGACGGTGACACCCCTCTGGGAGCCGATCGCGAAATTTGGTCTTCCCTACCACTTCGCGCAGTGCCTGCCGGGCCTCGCGGGATTGACTGCCTTCGGCTGGAATGCCGCCGATCGGAGCGCGCGCGCGCGCATATTCGGCCCGCGCACCCTGGTCGGCGCCGCCGTCGCGTTCGTTCTGGCGCTGAATTCGATTGCCCTCGTGCGGGAATGGCCATCTTCCATGCAGGCCTTGCTGGCGATGAGTTGGGCAACCTGGCCGGCGCAGACAGTCGAGCACTCGGAAGTCCTGCAGGCTGCCGCCGCCATCCGCAAGATCGCGCCGGTCGGCGCGACCTTGAGCGTCGCCGATTTCCAGATTGAGCTCTATCCTCTGACGGGGCGGCTGCCGCCGAATTATCGCCTCGAAAGTCTGAGAACCGCAGCAATCGATCTGGAGCAGAGCCAACCGCGCCTGCAGGCCTTGTTGGCTTCATGTCCGCCGGACATCGTGTTCTTGACGATCGCGAATCTCCCGAAGCCGCAGATTATTTCCGCCGCAGTGGCAGCATCGGGCCTCTATCGGCCGTTGGCCGAAGTACCGTATGTCAGGGCGGCGGGCCAAAGAATTTCGGGAACGATCTATGGCAGGGTCGCAACGCGTCCCGTCAACTGTGCCGGCGGATAGACTCCCCATGCTGATGGCGAAATTTCCTCATGCACCGACGGTGTCGGTGATCATTCCGGTCTATCGTGGCGAGCAGAGCCTGCCGGAGTTGTACCGCCAGCTCGCGGAGGTCATGCCGGCGATCACGGCG
>CAIUCF010000729.1 GCA_903897565.1 uncultured Rhodospirillales bacterium
GTGACTGTCGGCGCGGTGCTCAACTTCCTGGTCTGCTGGGCCTTCTCGTCGCATACCGAGACCGATCTGCTCGGCTTCTTCGGCACGATCGCGAGCTTCGGCTTCATCATCGTCTACCTGTTGTGCTCGATCGCCGCGCCGGTCTATCTGGCCAAGCTCGGTGAAGCCAAGCCCTTCGACTACATCATGGGCGGCCTCGGTACCGTGTTCATGGCGCTCTCGCTGGTCGGCAGCGTCTATCCGGTGCCGGCAGCGCCCTACAACTACTTCCCCTACGGCTTCGCCGCCTACATGCTGGTCGGCGTGGTCTGGTTCTTCGTGCTCAAGCTGCGGATGCCGCAGGTCCTGCTCGGTATCGAACATGACCTAGAGACCGCAAACTCATAGGATCCGAGAGGTCTTCGGGTATATTCTCCTGCCTTGACCCGGTGCGGCGCCACCGCCGCACCGGTTGTTTTCCGAACCGACGCACATTCTGGGACGACGGACCTTCGCGATCCGATCGCGCCCCGGCATCATTCCTTTGGAAGCCCGGCCACCGCCCCCCATCGCAAGTGATTGCATGACCGATCCTAATGGCTCTCTCAGCACCGGCGGCTGGACCCTCGGCGTCGCCGTGGAGACCTGGCACCCACCCGCCGAGCCGCCACGCGAATTCCATGGCATTTTTCTCGGCGAGGACTTCGACTGCCCGCGACGCGGCGCCGTCATCGGCGTCGCCCAGGGCTATGGTCCTGTCGGCGCCGCCCACGAAACCGCGCAACTCACGACCCAGGGCTTCGTCGAGAGCTATTTCGGCGCCCGCAATACCTTGAGCAACGCCCGGGCGGCCGGGCGCGGACTGGCGACAATCAATTCCTGGCTGTTCACCCAGGGAATCACCGATCCCGAGCAGCCGCCGGCGAGCGCCTCCTTCCTCGCGCTCCTGCTGTTCGCCAAACAGGCAGCTGTCGTCCATGTCGGCGAAGTGCGCGCCTACCGCCTGCGACACGGCGAGGTCATCCCGCTCACCTTCACCCATCTTCGTCGGACCGATCGCCGTCCGCTGCCGACCCGCGCGGTCGGCGCCGATCACGACCTCAAGGTCGATTATACCGAGGAAGAGGCCGAAACCGGCGACCGCTACATCATCGTCTCCACCGGCCTCTGCGAGGGCATCGCCGAAGAACGGCTGATGAGCCTCATGGAGCAGGACCAGCCCCGCGACCGTCTCGCGGAGATTCTGGTCGCGGCCCGGGAGGGCAATGCCGGGCGACCAAACGCCACCGCGGTCGTCGTCGATATCCTGAATATCCCCGAGGCGAGCTTCGACGACATGTCGTCGACATTCAGCAGATTGCCGCTTCGCCCGGCCCCCCGTGACGGCGATACCGTCGACGGCTTCCTGATCCAGCGCACCCTCTATCGCAGCCGCTATACCCTGCTCAAACTGGCGCACGACACCCTCGAGGATCGCGAGGTCGTCATCAAGTTTCCGCTGCCGGCGATGCTCCAGGACCAGGTCTTCCAGGCCGGCTTCATGCGCGAGGCCTGGGTCGGCGCCTCGGTCCGCAGCCCATGGGTCGCGCATTACATGACCTTGTCGCCGGAGCGGCAGAGCCGGCTCTACCTCGTCCTGCCCTACTATCGCGGCGAGACCCTCGAACATCGGCTGCTGCGCACGCCCCCGATCTCGTTTGCCGATGGCATGGGGATCGCCTTCAAGCTCTGCGCCGCCGTGCGCGATTTGGAAGCGCTCCAGGTGATCCATCGCGACCTCAAGCCCGAGAATATCATCCTGCTCGCCAATGGCGATGTCCGCCTGCTCGACCTCGGGCTCGCCTATCTCCCGGGCCTCGACGATCCGGACGACAGTCGGCTCGGCGGCACGACCCGCTACATGGCGCCCGAACTCTTCGGCAAGACCCCCGCCGGCCCCCGCTCCGAGGTCTTCTCGCTCGGTGTCACCATCTACCGGATGTTCTCCGGTGGCGAGTTCCCCTTCGGCCGCCGGGAGTCCTACCCGCTCGCGCGACTCCGGCCCGATATTCCCCCCTGGCTCGGCATGTGTCTCAAGCGCGCGATCGATATCGATCCCGAGCAGCGCTTTGCCAATGCCGAGGCCTTCTCGAAGGCGCTGGAGGAAGGCCTGCTGCATGGCGCGAAGGACGGCCCCGGTGGGCAGGAGTGGGCGCTGTGGCGCAATTCCCGCCACACCTGGCAATTGCTGAGTGCGCTGCTCGCGGCGGCCCTGGTCATATCTCTCGCGAGTCGGTTCCTGCGCTAGCCCCGATCCTCAGTCATCATCCTGTCTGCAGCATCGCGGCGCGAAAGCGCTGCATCGACATGACGAAGAACAACATCCCGGTCACCGTGACGCCTGCCAATTGCGGCCAGACCGCATCCCAGCCGGCGCCGCGATAGAGCACAGCCTGCGAGAAGCTGACGAAATGAGTGCAGGGCGAGATTTGCATGATCAGCTGCAGCCAACCCGGCATGCTTTCCATCGGCGTCGTGCTTCCCGACAATAGATTCAAAATGATCAGGATCGGCAGGACGAGGAGGCCGAACTGTCCCATCGAATCGGTAAAGGTCGCGACGAGCAGGCCGAGCGCCGTCACCGAGACCAGGTAGAGCGCGGTGCCGAAGATGAAGAGCGGCAAGGAGCCTGCCAGCGGCACCTGCAGAATCCCCTGCACCACCAGCAGCAGCGACAACACCGCGGCCACGACGATCGCCATGCCGTTGGCCCAGATCTTGGCGAGCATGATCTCCATGGGGGTGACCGGCATCACCAGCAAATGCTCGATCGTGCCGTGCTCGCGCTCACGGATCAAGGCGGCGCCGGTCAGGATGACCGCCATCATGGTGACGTTGTTGATCAGCTGCATGACCGCGACGAACCAGTCGGATTGCTGATTCGGATTGAATTTCGTCCGGACGACCAGGTTGATCGGCAATGCGAGGGTACCGTCACCGCCGTCGAGATAGCCTTGCACCTCCTGGCTGATGATGCTGACCAGATAGGCTGCGCCATTGCCCGCCATCGACATCGCCGTCGCATCGATATCGAGCTGGATTTCCGGCTTCCGCCCGGCCAGGGTGTCGGCCTCGAA
>CAIUCF010000730.1 GCA_903897565.1 uncultured Rhodospirillales bacterium
ATACCCGGGAGGAGTTCGTGTTCCTCAATCACTCGCTCGAGCTATGGCCGAGCGGTGGTAACTCGACCTGGTGGTTCGACGCGAAGGAGATGGAGCGGATCATCCCCGACCTCGTTGCTAAGCTCGGCGGCCCCGGCGCGCGGTTCCTGCATGACAACGGCCGGGATCTTCCCGCCTTCCTGGCCTATCTCGAGGGCAAGCATCCGCCGCCGGTGACCGACCCGCACTATCTCCTTGCCCTCGGCTGCGGCCACGCTCTGCTCGGTGAGCTGGACGCGGCAATCCGTTGGCTCCAGACGCTGCTGGGCGCCCGGTACAGCCAAGCGGATCGGGAATGGGTCCGCGCCCGCTCGCGCCAAGCCAGCGAGGCGATGGCGGCGATCGGGGAGGGCGACGCCGCGACCCGGCTATTGCTCGACCGTTGGTCGCACGAAAGTCTCGTCGACCTCGGCATCATCCGGAGCGAGACCGGCTAACCTATCCGAAGTGGATTATCCCGACGGTAATCCAGCAGATCGATCGGACCGAGCAGTGATGGCCCTCAGCCGTCATCTTAAGTGCGACAAGGGCATCATCGATCTCATGACCGTTATGCACACTACTCGGCAATTCACGCCCGTGCGGCGGACGCTTCCCCCCCCTGATCTACTCTCAACCGAAAAATCGCCGGTTGATCAGCGTTTCGGCGGCCTGCACGAGCAGGTAAAAAATCACCGAGACCGCGACGGAGGCGAAGGCCACGGCCCAGATCATGCCGTAATCGAGCTCGCCCCGCGCCTCGTTCAAGAGATTGCCGAGGCCGTAGCCGGTGGCGAGCCATTCGGCGGTGATGACGCCGAGCAGGGCGCTCGGTGCGACCAGCCGCGCGGCTGCGAACAGATAGGGGATCGACGACGGCAGCCCGACCAGCCAGATCTGTTGCAACGCGCCGCCGCCATAGACCTGAATCACGTCGCGCGCCGCGCGCGGGGTATTGGCCATACCCTGAGCCATGACCAGGAAGGCCGGGAAGAAGGTGACGGCGAACACGATGGTCAGCGTCGCGGTCAGGCCTCTGCCCAGTACCAGCACCACCAACGGTGTCAGGGCGACCAGCGGCATGGTCTGCAGCAGCAGCGAGGGCGGCATCAGGGCGCGGCCGACGGCCGGCCGCACCACCGTCACCAGCGCCAGGACGAAGGCACCGCCGATGCCGATCGCCATGCCCAATATCGAGACCGGCACAGATTGTTCGAGGGCAGCAACAAGCGCGGCGCGCTCATCCGCGGCGTCGAACCCGGTGACCAGCACGCGCCAGACGCCGAGCGGTCCGCGCGCGATCACCGGAGAGATCTGCAGGAGATCCAGGACCCCTTGCCACAGCAGGAAGGGCATCAGAAAAGACGCCAGCATCAGCGCCAGGCGCACGACGAGCGGCCCCTGCGTTTTCCCGCCCTCCGCTGCCGGATCGCGCCGGATCGCCATCGTGGTGGCGGCCGTACCCGGCGCCGCCAGCGCGCCAAGGAGCGAAAATACCAGATACCCGCAAGCGGCCAGCGCCGTCGCGCAGAGGCCGATGCCCCAAAGCCGCGCAGGATTGGCCTGACCCATCGAGCCAAGCAGGAACGAGCCCAGACCCCAGCGCGAGCCGCTGCCGAATTCGGCGAGGATGGCGCCCAGTACGGCCGAGGGCGCGGCGATCCTCAACCCGGTCATGATCGAGGGAAGGGCTGCCCGCAAGCGTACTCGCCAGAGTATGGTGAAGGTACCACCGCCATAGGCGCGGATAATATCGGCAAAGCGCGGGTCGATTTCGCGCAACCCGATCAAGGTCGCGATCATGGTCGGGAAATACACGGTCACCGCCGCCAGCACGATCTGCGGTGTCGTGCCCTGAAAGGCGACCACCAGCAGCGGGCTGAGCGTGATCGGCGGGATCGCGAAGATCGCGATGTTGAACCCGCGCAGCAGCCGCTCCAGCACCGGCACCAGGACGAAGGCGATCGCGAGCAGGATGGCGGCGGCATCGCCGATCAGGAAACCGATCCCTGCCGGCCAAAATGTCGCCCAGACATGGGCCGGATAGACGGCCCTGTCGGCCCAGAACTGCACGAGGATGGCCGAAGGTGGCGGCAGCGCTCCGCTGCCGATCAGCTGCCAGCGCCCGATCGCCTCCCAGACCGCCAGGAATATGCCGAGCCTCGCCAGGCGCTGCATCAGCCCTCGCCGGTGTGGAGCGCATCGGCCACCTGCGCGGTCAGGGCGGCAAATTCCGGCGCGGAAAACAGGCTGAGCGGGCGGGGGCGGGGAAAGGCCACGTCGATGGAGGCGGCGATCCGGCCTGGGCGCGCCTGCATCACGATCACCCGGTCCGCGAGAAACAGCGCCTCGTCGATTCCATGGGTGACCAGCAAGGTCGTCGAGCGCTGGCGCATCCAGATGCGTTGCAGTTCGAGATTCATGTTGCGGCGCAGGATCTGGTCGAGGGCGCCGAACGGCTCGTCGAGCAACAAGACCGAAGGCTCGGTCACCAGGGCGCGGGCGATGGCCACACGCTGGCGCATGCCACCGGACAGCTGGCTGGGCCGCGCCGTCTCGAAGCCCCGCAGACCGACGAGCGCGATCAGCTCGGCGATCCGTCCCTTGGCTTCGGCGACGTTGCGGCCCAGGACCTGCAGCGGCAGGGCGATATTGGCGAGCACGCTGCGCCAGGGCAGCAGGGCCGGGTCCTGGAACGCGATGCCGAGGACGCCGCGCCGCGCCGCCTCCGCCGGCGTCCAGCCATCGACCAGGATGTCGCCGCCATCCGCCGGCTCCAACCCGGCGATGAGCCGCAACAGGGTCGATTTCCCGCAACCGGACGGACCGATGACCGCCACCAGCTGGCCTTGCGCGACCGCGAGATCGGTCGATTGCAAGGCCAGGAACGGCGCGCCGTCCAGTTTGAAGGATTTGGTGGCGCCGACGATGCGAATACCTTCCGGCGCCGTGCCGGAAGACACCTATTTCACTTCGGCGAGCAGGGTGGTGTCGAACATCTCGCGCGTCGCCGGAATCCCGGCGAGCTTCAGGTAATCGATGTTCTTTTGAATGCCTTCCTCGGTCATCGAGAAGATACCCTGCGGCGACTCGATCAACGGCTTTTCGGTATTGTTAGAGAACAGATCGTTCGACGTGGCGCGGCCGGTGCCCTTGAACCACGTGTCCTTGTACGCGTTGGGATAGACCGCGGTGTCCTTGAAATTCTCCTGCCAGCCGAGGCGGCTTGCCGCCAGGAAATTCACCACACCCTGGCGGTTGTTCTTGATGACCTCGTCGGTCGCGACCAGCGTGTCGTTATACAAGGTGACGCCGTAGTCGTAGAGCAGCATCGACACGGCCTTCTTGCCTGAAAGCTCAACCGTATAGGGCACGTCGGTCGCGAAATCGACAGTGCCGTCGATCTCGCCCTTGATCAGCGGCGTCGGATCGAAGGCGTAGGGCACGATGCGGACCGCGCTCGGGTCGATCTTGTTGATCTTCAGGAAGGCCTTGATCATGATTTCGTTGACCGGCGGCACCGCCAGGGTCTTGCCGATCAGGTCCTGCGGGGTGTTGATCGGCTTGCTGGCCAGGCTGATGATCGCGAGCGGGCTCTTCTGGAACTGCGTGCCGATGATCTTGAGCCCGGCGCCCTGTTTCACGATCGCCTCGATCGTGGTGTCGGGCGTGGTAAGCGCGATATTGGCCTTGCCGGAGAGCAGCGAGCTTTCCGGGATGACGTCCGGGCCGCCGGAGAGGAAGGTCACGCCGACCCCGGCGCTCTTGTAGAAGCCCTTATCGATGGCGACGAAATAGCCAAGGAACTCCGCGTCGTTGACCCAAGAGGCTTGCAGGGTAATTCCCGTGTCCGCGGCGCGGGCGCGGCCGATGCCGGTCGCCAGTGCGGCGCCAAGCGACGCGGCGCCCAGCATCAGCTGCCGGCGGTGAAGAACGGGGCGGGCGCGAAGCAATGTCGACATGACCATATCTCCTGGTGGGTATCTTGGGGAACGCGTCGCCGCGGAAGAGAATGACTGTCATCAAGCAATTCTCGTGCCGCAGCAGTATCTTGGTCGGCACGGCGCTTGCTTCGTGGACGCGGCGTGGCCTTGGCCACCCTTGCTGCGCCATGTCCGAAGGGAAGATAAATGACCGCCACCCGACCCGAACGTTCGGCCTATATCCGCGCCGGCCGCGGGGAACTTCCGGCCGATTTGATCGTCTGCGGCGGGATTCTGGTGAACGTCTTGACCGAGGAAATTTATCCGGCCGATGTCGCGATCTGGGGCGGGCGGATCATGGCCGTGGGCGATGTCACTGCGTATCGTGGGCCGGAGACCGAAATCATCGACGCGTCGGGCCATTACCTCTGTCCGGGCCTAATTGACGGCCATCTGCACATCGAATGTTCTAAACTTTCGATGACGAGCTTCGCCGAGGCGGTCGTACCGCTCGGCACGACCTCGATCGTTTCCGGACTGGACCAGATCCTGGTGGTCGGCGGGCTGCCGGCGGCTCGCGCCTTCCTCGATGAAGCGGCGGCGACGCCGCTCAAGATCTTCTGGGGCGCGCCATGCCGCACGCCCTACACGTTGCCACGCTCGCATGTCGGCCATTATTTCGGCCCCGCCGAACATGCAGAAGGTCAGCTATGGCCGGAATGCGTCGGCGTGTGGGAGACGGTGCGCGAATTCATCGACACGGGCGAGCCCGATGTCATGGCGGCGATCGACCTCGCACAGAAGAATCGCCTGCCGGTCCTGGGCTGCTCGCCGATGTGCCGGGGCCGCAGCCTCAACGCCTTCATGCAGGCCGGGATTCACGCAGATCATGAATCCTATACCGCCGAGGAAGCCCTCGAGAAACTGCGCGCCGGACTGCACGTGCTGATCCGGGAGTCGTCGATCTCGCATTTCCTCGAAGAAAATCTGCGGATCGTCACCGAGTTCGGCATCACGGCGACGCGGCGGATCAGCTTCTGTACCGATGACGTGGTCGCGGCAGATCTGCGCGCGCGCGGCCATGTGGATAATATGGTCCGCATGGCGATTGCCATGGGCGTGACGCCGATGGCGGCGATCCAGATGGCGACGATCAACGGCGCAGAGATGGTCCGCATGGACGGTCAGGTCGGCGTGATCGCGCCCGGGCGAGCGGCCGATATTCTGCTGGTGCGCGACCTGCTGGATTTTCGTGCCGCAAAAGTCATCGCTAAAGGTCGGCTGGTGGCGGTCGACGGGCGCATGCTCGAGGCGCTGCCGCGCCCGGTGCGGCAGGGACCGCTCATGCAATCCTTCAAACTCTCACCGGTGGCGCCGCAGGATTTCCGGGTTGCTGCCGCGACTGCGGGAGACACGGCACGGGTTCTGACCCTGGAAGTGGACCCGACGCAGATCTTCGTCCGGCGCCGCCGCGACGTGACGTTGCCGGTGGTGGATGGCGCGGTCCTGGCCGACCCGACGCAGGATGTCCAATACATCACGGTCGTGGAACGCTACGGCCGCAGCGCCAACCGGCCGACCGGCTTCGTCTCCGGCTTCGGCATGAAGTCCGGGGCGATCGCGAGTTCGCTGTCGCCGGACGACAACAACATCATCTGCATCGGCACCGACCCCGCAGATATGGCGCTCGCGATCAACCATATCATCGAAGGGCAGGGCGGCCAGGCCGTGGTGCAACACGGGAAGATCATCGCCGCGCTCAGCCTCCCTATCGGCGGCATCGTCTCCGATCTCCCGGCGGCGGAGATGGAGGCGGAGGAGGGCATGCTGGACGAGGCGGCGCGCTTGCTCGGCTGCGCGCTGCCGTGGCCGTTCATGTACATGTTCGTGATGCAGGTGACGGCGATTCCCGATTACGCCATCACCGATCTCGGCATTGTCGATTGCATCGGCTTGAGGATCGTCGACCCGGTGCTGGCCTAGGAGTGACCGCGAACCGCGGATCACGGCCTTACCGGGCCGAGATCCGGCGCAGAAGCGCAACCAGCGACAGGTTGACGGCGACGCTCGCCAATGCGGCGCCGCCGGCTACGGCGAACTGGCCCGGTGCGAGCGGCACGAACTCGAACATGCCGCGCAAATAGGGAACCGCGAAGGCGAGGACCAGGGCGACTAAAGTGACGGCAATCACGAGGCCGAAGGCCGGATTCGGCCGCAGCAGGGCCGAGGGCTGCAATCGCCCGCGCGTTCGATTTGTCAGGACCAGGCCGAGATTGCCGAGCACCAGGGTCACGAAAGCCATGCCGCGGGCGACCTGCTCGCCGTGGACGTCGTAGATCCCAGCCAGGAATACCGCGAGCGCGGCCGCGAGCACGATGAGGCCCTGAACCAGCCCTTGGATCACCAGACCGCGATCGAACAATGGTGCGCCGGGGATGCGCGGTGGGCGCGCCATCACGTCGTCTTCCTCCCGCTCGGCCTCGAACATGATCGAGGATCCCGGATCGATGATGAGTTCGAGGAAGACGACGTGGACGGGTCCGAGCAGCAGCGGCCAGCCGAGCAGCACCGGGAGCAATGACATCCCGGCGATCGGGAAATGGACGGCGAGGATATAGCCGAAGGCCTTGCGCAAGTTGTCGTCGATCCGACGACCGAGACGGATCGCCGTGACGAGGCTGGGAAAGGCGTCGTCGAGGAGGATCAGGGATGCCGCCTCGCGGGCGACATCGGTGCCGCGGCCGCCCATGGCGACGCCGATGTGCGCCGCCTTCAACGAGGGCGCGTCGTTGACACCGTCCCCGGTCATCACCACGACCTCGCCGGCCGCCTGATAGGCCTGGACGAGGCGGAGCTTTTCCTCCGGCATGATGCGGGCGAAGATCGCGGTGCCGCGCAGACGCTCCCTCAGGGCAGCATCGTCCAGACTCCCGAGTTCCGTGCCGGTCATGACCCCGTCGGAGGGAATGCCGGCCGCCGCCGCGATCGCGCGGGCCGTGACCGGATGGTCGCCGGTGATCATCGCAACCCGAATGCCGGCGGTCTTGCAGGCGGCAACGGCCTCTACCACCCCGGGCCTCAACGGGTCGGCGAGGCCGATCAGGCCGACAAACGCGAATTCGAAATCATGCTGGTTCGTGGGCCAGCCCGGTCCGGGAAACGACGCCTTGGCCACGGCGAGGACTCGCAGACCCTGTGCGGCGAGGGCGTCAATTTCCTCCCGGATTTCTGCACGCCGGCCCGGGTCGAGATGGCAAAGATCGATCACCGACTCTGGCGCGCCCTTGGCCGCGACGACGAAGCCGGTACCTGAGGTCGCCTGCCAGACCTGCGACATCGCGAGCATTTCCGGCGACAACGCGTAGCCATGCTCGAGCGTCCATTGGCTGTGGAGATGCTCGGTGTCCTTCAGATAGCGCTGGCCGAGCTCGTGGAACGCCTTTTCCATCGGGTCGACAGCGTCCGTTCGGCTGGCGAGGATCGCGAATTCGAGCAGGCCGTGGAGCGCCC
This sequence comes from uncultured Rhodospirillales bacterium, assembly GCA_903897565.1. Lineage (GTDB taxonomy): Bacteria > Pseudomonadota > Alphaproteobacteria > ATCC43930 > CGMCC-115725 > CAIXXC01. The sequence continues at coordinate 7,452 of CAIUCF010000730.1, forward strand.
CCGGCAAGGCGTCATCCGCGCCGGGAACGACCGGATAGCGCGTGTCGCCAGCGACTAGCGCCGCCACGGTCATACGGTTCTCCGTCAGCGTGCCGGTCTTGTCGGTGCAAAGGACAGTCGCGGCGCCGAGCGCCTCGATCGCGGCGGCGCGGCGGGCGAGTACCTTCTTGCCCGAGATCCGCCAGGCGCCCATGACGAGGAAGATCGTCAAAACCAGGGGGAATTCTTCGGGCAGCGTCGCCATCGCCAGGGTAATGCCGGCGAGGGTTGCCTTTATCCAATCGCCATGAAGAGCTCCGTAAACGACGGCGAGCAGGACGGAAGAGCCGATGCCGAAGCCCGCGAACAGACGCACCAAGCGTCGCGTCTGAACATGGAGCGGGGTCGGCGCGGCTTCCACTGTCCCGAGCGAGGCGCCGATGCGACCGATTTCCGTGCGCGGCCCGGTGGCCGTCACCCGTGCGATGCCATGGCCGCGGATGACGAGGCTGCCGGACCAGAGCAGAGAGCCTCCGCTGCCGCCCGGCCGCGCATCTGTCGCCGGTGTCGCGGATACCCGCTTGTCGACCGACATCGATTCGCCGGTCAGCAGCGATTCGTCGACTTCGAGCGTCTCGACTTCCAGGAGGATCGCATCGGCCGGTACGCGATCACCTTCAGCGACGGCGATGATATCGCCCGTGACGAGGTCGGATGCGGGAAGGCGTCGACAGCTGCCGTCACGGATCACACGGCACTGGAGACTTGTAAGCTGCTTGAGCGCGGCGACGGCGCGCTCGGTTCTGCCATCCTGGATCACGACCAGGACCAGGTTCAACAGGGCGAAGGCGAGCAGGATCAGCGCTTCGGCCCTGTCTCCGATGAGGAGGTAGAGCGCACCGGCGGCGATCAGTAACTGAAGCATCGGTTCTCGGAGCGCGTCGCGCGCGATCCACATTACGCCGCGTCGTTGTTCCTGTGACAGCTCATTCGAACCATCGCGTGCCCGTTGCGCGGCGGCGTCGGCTTCGGAAAGTCCGCGGTGGGGCGCACTAGCTACCATTCCTGCGCTGCCGCCGTTTCCCATGGTGGATCAATCCTCGCGTCGAAATCCCTTATTACCGTCGCATTGGGCCCGTACGCATTGCTCTCGATCAACCCCGATCCCGGTGGTTGGGGAAGGACATCGGACATCCATCAGATTTCAGTTGAATAAAGAAGGGTAGAGCTATGTTATAAAATGATTATTCCGATTATAATCCGATCACGCGTTCTCATATCGAGGTGCTGGCGATTTTGACGCGACGTGGCGACCGCGTTTTCATGGAAAGGTAATTCGCTCATAGGCACCAGTCCGTTGCCGACGAAACTTTGAGAATCGCGTGAACGGGCGGCGCAACGTAATGGTGTAGCCGGAGGCTCATTATTAACTCAACGATGGATCTCTCTCTAAAGGTTCACATTTACGTCCTTGTAATGTGATTGAAATCTCGGGTCGAAAATGAAGGCACACCTCATGTTGTCACTATAGAGATACTAGCTTATGCGCGTATCCCTGTGTGGTTCTGCCGCAACAGGTTTTTCTATGTCTAGCCGCACCGGCAGTGGTAATATTTTGTTTACTAATCTAAATTTATCCTCGTTGAGTGTTTCCTGATAGTGAGCCAGAGGTCGGCAATGAATAGTGTGATCGCCAGAGCGCTTTTCCTTGGTGCCGGTCTTACTGGATTGATCTCGTCCGGCGCCCATGCGACCCGGCTCGAGACGCTGTCACTGGCATTTGAGTCCGGGGCGACGTTCTCCGGCACGGTGGCTTTCGCGAATGACTACACGTCCGTGACCGGAATCGACGGGATCTTGACCGGCTATACCGCGACCGATTTCAGCTATGTCGGCGGTGACGCGACGGATCACATCAGTTGGGTTCTGAACCCGGGCTATAATTACAACTATTCCTCGACCCCCAATGTGTTCGCCACCTACCTGTTCGACGGCACGCCTGGGGATTTCTTTTCCGTCAACAATGTGCTCACCTTCGCCTATGACTACACCGCCGCGCCGACCCTGGCGCTGGCGGCGGTCGGCGACGGCAATTCCGTGAATTATACCGATGTCGCGGTAAGTGGCAGCCTGTCACCCGTGCCGCTTCCCGGTGCGCTGCCGCTGTTCGCAACCGTCCTGCTCGGTATCGCCGGCTGGGCGCACCGCAAGGGACGCGAAGCGATCTGACCCGAATCGGACCAGGGCAGCGATCTTACTCTTGACGCAGGAACGGAACGAGAACATTCTGCGAGCCCAATGTGATTGGGGAGACCCTGGCAGATGGCATCGGAGTCCTCGGATATCGCCGATCTGATCAACCAGATCGCAGCACTGACCCATGAACTGAAGACGGTCGATCACGTGGGCCGCCACAACCGCCTGTTCGATCGGCGGGCCCGGTTGTTCGCCCGGATCGACGCACTTCCGTCGAGGGTCAACGCGTTCACGACCCTGTTCGAACACGCGGATCCGGCCGTATGTTTTGCCGCCGCGACCCATTGCTATTGGAAAGATATCATCGAGGATCAGGCCCTTGCGGTGGTTGACCGCCTGGCGCAGCGCGATGACAAGCTCGGCCGACAGGCACGAAGCTTTCGTGATCACCGGGTTTCGCGCGCTGCCGTCGCCGCTGCTCCGCCATCGCGACCAAAACTCGACTATCGACGCAAGCCCGACGGCTGTTCGCGGACGGCCGCAATCGCGCTGATCAACGGCACGCTCCAGGCCGAACGGGCGAGGCAGGTGGCCGGTCTGTTGCGTCAAGCGATCGGTCTATGGCCTTGTCCGGTCGCGGCCAATGTCCTCGCGTCGAAGCTCGGTGGCATGCCGGCGGTGCCCCCGGGCTGGGTCTGGCCGACCCAGGAGGAGGAACCGCTGCTTTTCCTCGGCCAGGTGAACTGCGCCGATCTCTACGCCGCGGTCGGCAAGAACCCTCTGCCCCGTCGCGGTCTGTTGCTGTTCTTCGGCGATCACGACGACGTCACCGGCTGCTTCCCGACCGGCGTCAGCGCGGTGGCGTATTTCCCCGACACCGCGAGATTGCGCCCGGCGGCGGCGCCGTTGGAGTATTTCGAGCCGCTCGTCAGTTGCGGCCTCGATTTCTATGAGACCGTCGAGCTCCCCGATTGGATGAGTGAGGTCGTCGCTAGGCTCGACCTCGCGGAGGGCGAGCTCGCGCTCTATCAGGATCTCCGA
>CAIUCF010000731.1 GCA_903897565.1 uncultured Rhodospirillales bacterium
GCCGTAATTCTTCTGGGCAAGGGCGAGCTTGCCCTGCAAATCGGTAAGCTTGGCGCCAATATTGGCTGTATCGGTGCCGGCGCCGTCCATTGCCTGCAACGCCGCGATCTGGCGGCGAAGCTTGACCACGTCCGGGTGGTCGACGCCGTAGCGGCCGAGCAAGGTCGTATACTGGAACTGCAGCGCGCGGAGCATGGTCTGCGGCGAGGTCAGGGGCTGGCCTTCCGAGACTACCGTGGCGTATGGCTCAGTCGTCGCGAGCTTGCTCTGCATATCGCCGCGCTGCTGATCCAGCGCCGCGAGCTGCTGCGTCATACTGTCGACGGTCTGCGAGGTCGTCGCCGCACCCTGCATGTTGAACGGCAGATCCTCGGGTTGGCCGCCGGCGTGCTGGGCCCGAAACTCCGCCATCTGCTTTTCCTGCTCGGCCAATTGCTGCTCGAGCTGCGTGGCCTGGGCGGCGATGAACTCCGAGGCCGCCTTGGCGGACTCGCTGCGCCGCTTCAGGTCTTCGTCGAGGAATCGCGTGATCAGTTCATTGGCGACCTGCTGCGCGATCAGGGGCTCGCGATAGTCGAAACTGAGGGTGAAGGCGATGGCGGCGAGCTGGCCGGGCGACAGCTTGGTGACGGCGCCGGGATTGGCGAGATCCGCGCTGACGAGGTCCAGCTTGATCGCCTTCTGCATCTTCAGCACGATCTCTTGGAGCGGCTGAACTTGGCGTTCCTTCGGGTAGAGATTGAACTTGGTGATGACGTCGATGAGGTTCGCAGAATCGACGATCTTCTGCTGGATCTGTTGGATGCGTTGATCGGCGAACACCTGCACGGCATCGGAAATCGCTTCGCCGGTCGGCGCGGTCAAATCGGACGGAATATCGGGTTGAGCAATCTGGATAGTACCGACCGCACGATAGGTCGGCGGCCACAGATAGGCGAAGGCCACGCAGGCGGCGAAGATCAAAGAAGCGGTCGTGAAATACGCTGCTTTTCTCCGGCTCAGAACCGCCAAATACTCGCGAAGGCCGACATTTTCCATGACATAAAACCCTTAATATCAAGTTCGACACGAACACCGGGGTGCCCAACTCCGCAGTCAAAAAAATCCAATATTATCGCAACATGCTTACCGGCGCGGCAATCGTGCAAGGTTTTAGCATTTCCCTATTACCTTTACACCCTATTCGAGCGCGGCCAATTGGAGCGCGAACGCACTCTATCGGCTTTACCCCGCGAACGCGGTGTTATCGTATTGTCACAGTTTGGCAATTTGATGGCGGAACCGCCTGGTGCGGGACGGCGGACCGCAAGGGAGTATGGTCTTAAGGATATCGCGAAAGCGCCGGCGACCTGCTCGCCGACATACCGACGGTACGATGATCGGATGAGCCATCCTCCACGCAGACGAGCGGATTACGATAGGAACCGCAATACCTTGACCTGACGTCATTATCACGAAATTGTTTGGCGCCGGTAGGCTAATTTCCTGGAGTTTTGTGCCGCGCTCGGACGCCCCAAATCGTCCGCGACGACATCACCCTGGTCTCGACCGCTACGGATGGAAGCAATAGATGCAGCGTCTCGCCGCCCTCGTCGTCGCCGTTCTCGCCGTCGGCTTAACGATCCTCGTCGTCGCGATGCTCGCCTTCCCTGTCGTCGGCCCCGGGACCGTCACACCCTTACCGACACCAACACCCTCACCCGTATCGACGGCGACACCCGCACCCATCCCAACGGCCGCAGTCACCGCCACGCCCACGGTCACGCGCACGGTCACGCCCACCGCGGTGGCGCTGCAGGCCTATACGCTGACGCTCGTCCGGCTGCCGCTGCATAGCTGGATCGGCAACGCGGTCTATCTCGGTGACGGCCGCATCCTGACGGCATCGCATGTCGCGGGCACGATCGGCCACCCGTCCCCCGTGGCGGATATCGCCGGCGTCACGCTGCCGACGACACGCCTGAAACAGGGCAGGCTCGACGACGTCGACCTCTCGTTGCTCCAAGTCGACGTCAAGGCGCTCCCCAAGTCGTTTCTGGCATTGCCAAAACTCACGATATGCGGCGACGACCCCGATATCGGCACCCCGGTGCTCGTCATCACGCCGAAGCAGATCGCGCCGTCGCACACGGTAGGATCGTCGGTGCTGCCGCCCTCGATATTCCCGCCCTCCGTCATCGCCAAATTCAATACGCTCATCGCCGACGTCTACAGCACGGGCAATTCCGGATCGGCCGTGTTCGATCAGAGCCACGGATGCGTGCTCGGGATCATGAGCCGCAAGATCGAATTGACGAAGCTGAGCGGCGCGACCGGTCATCCGGTAAAATCCGTAATACCCCTCGCCAAATACTTTGTCGGCCCGAAGTTGATCCTGGCGTTTCTTCAGGGCACCGGAACCTTGTGAAGGCCCGCCTCGCGGTCAGAAGCTGGGCGGGGTGCAGGCGCTGACGACGACGCAGGGCTCCGAACCGGGGTTGCGGAAGCGATGCGGCTGCGTGCTGTCGAAATAATAGGCGTCGCCCGGTCCGAGCACCGCGTGTTCGTCGCCGACGAAGACCTCGAGCCGCCCGCTGACGATCACGCCGCCCTCCTGCCCCTCGTGCTGCAGCATGATACGCCCGGTATCCGCCCCCGGCTCGTATCGCTCCGAGAGAATCTGCAGCGCCCGGTCGTCAAGGTCGGCGCCGACCTGCCGATACGAGATGCCGTCCCGGCCGATCTCGGTCAAATCCTCGTGGCGATAGAACAGCCGCTGCGGCCGCTCCGTCTCGAATACGAAGAATTCTGCGAGCCCCATCGGCAGGCTGTCGAGGATCCGCTTGAGCGCGCCGACGGACGGATTGACGCGATCGGATTCGATCAGGGAAATCGAGGCATTGGCAATGCCGGCACGGCGCGCCAGCTCGCGTTGCGAGAGCCCGAAATGCTCGCGCACGGCCTTCAGCCGCCGGCCCAGATCGAATTCCGTCACCCTGCCCTCCACCTCGCACTGCGGCCGACGCGAAAGCCGGGCCGTTCTGCCGTTGATTATCTTAAACGAGAACTCGTGGAACCGCAAGATTTCAGGCACTTAGCATCAAGCGAGAAAGCGTCTTGTTGAGCCTCGGGAAACAGTCTCATACTGGCATGGTCCCCAATTCAGCGCCAGGAAACGACCTCATGGCTTCCTCCAAAAGCGACGTTCCTTCCTTTTCGACCACGGCCACCGGCCGCCATCTCCTGTTCATCGACGGCGCCTGGGTCGAGCCCGCCGAGGGCGGTTTCTTCCCGATCGTCAACCCGGCGACCGAGTTGGTGATCGGTGAGGCCGCGGCGGCGACCGCGGCCGATGTCGACAAGGCCGTCAAGGCCGCCCGCAAGGCGTTCAATGCCGGCTGGGGCAAGTCGACGGGTGCTGCCCGCGCCGTGTATCTGCGCGCCATGGCGGCACGGATCCTGGAGCGCAAGGAAGAACTCGCCCGGCTCGAAGTCGCCGACAACGGCAAGCCGCTGCCCGAGGCGTTGTGGGACATGGACGACGTCGCCGGCTGCTTCTCGATGTATGCCGATCTCGCCGAAGAATTGGACAAGCGCCAGAACGAGCCGCTGGCCCTGCCGGACGATCGCTTCAAGACCGTGCTGCGCCACGAGCCGGTCGGCGTCGCCGCCCAGATCATCCCGTGGAACTATCCGCTGCTGATGGCCGCCTGGAAGGTCGCCCCGGCGCTGGCCGCCGGCGCCACGATCGTGCTGAAGCCGTCGGAACTGACGCCGCTGACTGCCGTCGAACTCGGCAATATCGCCCATGATGTCGGCCTGCCCAAGGGCGTGCTCAATATCCTCACCGGCTTCGGCGGCCCGGCGGGCGCCTCGCTGGTGGCGCATCCGGATGTCGACAAGATCGCCTTCACGGGTTCGGTGCCGACGGGCTCCAAGATCATGCAGAAGGCTGCCGAGGACATTAAAACCGTCTCGCTGGAACTCGGCGGCAAGTCGCCCTTCCTGGTGTTCGACGACGCCAATGTCGAGCACGCCGTCGAATGGATCATGTTCGGCATCTTCTGGAACCAGGGCCAGGTCTGCTCCGCGACCTCGCGGCTGCTGGTCCAGGACAAGATCGCGCCGAAGCTTTACGCACGTCTGGCCGAAGAGGCCGCCAAGATCAAGATCGGCGACGGCTTCGAAGACGGCACCCTGCTCGGGCCGCTGGTCTCGAAGTCGCAATACGACAAGGTCGTCGCCGCGGTCGATCGCGGCCGCAAGGACGGCGTCAAGCTGCTGACCGGCGGCAATCGCCCGGCCAATCTCAATACCGGCTACTTCCTCGAGCCGACGGTGTTCGTCGATGTCCCGACCGATCACCCGCTGTGGTGCGAGGAGATCTTTGGACCGGTGCTCGCCGCCCGCACCTTCCACGACGAGGCCGAGGCCGTGGCGCTCGCCAATGATTCGACATTCGGTCTCGCCGCCGCCGTCATGTCGAAGGACAAGACTCGCGCCAGCCGCGTCGCCGAGGCGCTCGAGGCCGGCATCGTCTGGATCAACTGCTCGCAGCCGACCTTCCTCCAGGCCCCCTGGGGCGGCGTGAAGAAGAGCGGCATCGGCCGCGAACTCGGCCATTGGGGTCTCGAGAATTATCTCGAGGTCAAGCAGGTCACCTCCTACGAGTCCGACGACGCGTGGGGCTGGTACATCAAGTCGGGGAACTGAGCGATGCCGGATTCACTGCCCAATACCGATTCCTTCTGGATGCCGTTCACCGCGAACCGCCAGTTCAAGGAACGCCCGAAGCTGCTCGTATCGGCCAAGGACATGCACTACACGACGGCCGACGGCACCAAGCTGCTCGACGGCACCGCCGGACTGTGGTGCGTCAATGCCGGCCATTCGCGGCCCACGATCGTCGCGACCATCCAGCGCCAGGCCGCGGAACTCGACTATGCGCCGCCGTTCCAGATCGCCCACCCCGCGGCGTTCGAGAACGCGTCGCGGATCGCGGCGCTGCTGCCCGGCGATCTCAACAAGGTGTTCTTCGTCAATTCCGGTTCGGAATCGGTCGATACCGCGTTGAAGATCGCCATCGCCTATCAGCGCGTGCGCGGCCAAGGCACACGGACCCGGATCATCGGGCGCGAGCGCGGCTATCACGGCGTCGGCTTCGGCGGCATTTCGGTAGGCGGCATCGCCAATAACCGCAAGGTCTTCGGCTCGCTGCTGACTGGCGTCGACCATCTGCCGCACACCCATAATCTCGAGCACAATGCGTTCTCGCGCGGCCAGCCGGAATGGGGTGCGCATCTCGCGGATTCGCTCGAGAGCATCGTCGCCCTGCATGACGCCTCGAACATCGCCGCCGTCATCGTCGAGCCGATGGCCGGGTCGACCGGCGTGCTGATCCCGCCCAAGGGCTACCTGCAGCGACTGCGCGAGATCTGCGATCGCCACGGCATCCTGCTGATCTTCGACGAGGTCATCACCGGTTTCGGCCGGCTCGGCACGCCGTTTGCCACCGAGTATTTCGGCGTCACCCCGGATATCGTGACCTGCGCCAAGGGCATCAACAGCGGCACCGTGCCGATGGGTGCGGTGATCGTGCGCGACGGCATCTATGATGCCTTCATGCAGGGGCCGCCCGAGGTCATCGAGCTGTTCCATGGCTATACCTGCTCGGCCCATCCGATGGCGGTGGCCGCCTCGCTCGCAACGCTCGACCTCTACCGCGACGAGGGCATTTTCGAGAACGCAGCGGCGCTGTCGGGCTATTTCGAGGAGGCGGTGCATTCACTGCGTGGGCTGCCGAACGTCATCGACGTCCGCAATCTCGGCCTCGTCGCCGGCATCGAGCTGGCGCCCATCCCGGGTAAGCCGACGGCTCGGGCCTATGACGTCTTCACCCGCTGCTTCTTCGACATCGGCATCCTGATCCGCACCACCGGCGACATCATCGCACTGTCGCCGCCGCTGATCATCACCCGAGCCCAGATCGACGAACTCATCGGCAAACTCGCGCTCGCCATCAAGGCGGCGGCGTAAAGGTTAGGATCTATCATGCGCATCGGCGTACCCAAGGAAATCAAGGAACACGAGTATCGCGTCGGCCTCGTGCCGGCCTCCGTCAAGGAACTGGTCCATGACGGTCACGAGGTCCTGATCCAGACGGGTGCCGGTCTCGGCGCCGGCCTGGCCGACCAGGATTATCGCGACGCCGGCGCCCAGATCGTCGAGACCCCAGACGCGGTATTCGCGCAGGCCGAGATGATCGTCAAGGTCAAGGAGCCGCAGGCGGTCGAACGCGCCAAGCTCCGCAAGGGCCAGATCCTGTTCACCTATCTGCATCTGGCGCCGGATCCGGAGCAGACCCGGGATCTGATCGCATCGGGCGCGACCTGCATCGCCTATGAGACCGTGACAGCGGCCGACGGCAGCCTGCCGCTGCTGACCCCGATGTCGGAAGTGGCGGGTCGCATGGCCGTCCAGGTCGGCGCAACCTCGCTGGAGAAGGCTCATGGCGGCCGCGGCGTACTGCTCGGCGGCGTGCCGGGCGTGCTCCAGGGCGAAGTCACCATCCTCGGCGGCGGCGTCGCCGGGTCGAGCGCGACCCTGGTCGCCGTCGGCATGGGCGCCAACGTCACGGTGGTCGATCGCTCGCTTCCCGTCCTGCGGCGCATCGCCGACCGCTTCGGCACCGCCGTCAACACCGTGTTCTCGACCCGCGACGCGGTCGATCGCCTCGTCACCAATAGCGATCTGGTCATCGGCACCGTGCTGATCCCGGGCGCCAAGGCCCCGAAGCTAATCACCGCCGACATGGTCAAGCGGATGCGCCCCGGCGCCGTCATCGTCGACGTCGCGATCGACCAGGGCGGCTGCAGCGAGACCAGCCGCGCCACCACGCACACGTCGCCGACCTATGTCGTCGACGGCGTGGTGCATTACTGCGTCGCCAATATGCCCGGCGCGGTCGCCCGGACCTCGACCTTTGCCCTCAACAACGCCACCTTGCCCTTCGTTCTGGCGCTGGCCCACAAGGGCTGGCATCAGGCGCTCGTCGACGACGTCCATCTCCGCAATGGCCTCAACGTCCATGCCGGCGCCGTGACCCACAGCGCCGTCGCCACGGCGCTCGGCATCGCCACGACTCCCGCGGCCTCCATCCTCGGTCTCTAGCTCTCCGCCAACTCCTGCACCAACCCCACGCCCTTGACCAGGGCGTGGCCGCTCTGCCCGGGTGCAAAACCGAGGCTCTCCCAAGACTTGCGCGTCACCCGCGCCAGCAACCGCGCGCCCTGCTCGCCGGCGCCCAGTTGGATCAGGACATTCGTCTGCATGCCATCGAAACTATCGGCGCCGAGGACGACCCCTGGCAGGATGTTCAGGATCGTGGTGCCCACGGGCGGCTCATGGCACAGGCTGATATCCGATGCCAGGACGCGGAGCCGGCAATGCGTACCGACGGCCAGGCCCCGCGACGGCGCCGTCAGTATGCCGCCCGCCACCCGATACGACGTCAGCCCAAAGGCCAAATCCGCCGCCACGACGACGGCGTCGAGCACGACCCCGGCCTGTGGCGAGGTCGCAAGCGGCAGCCGCAGATTGGTCAGGATGTCATCGAGCGGACCCGCGGCGACCAGCCTGCCGGCCTCGATCAGGACGAGATGGTCAGCAAGCCGCGTCACCTCGGCAAGGTCGTGACTGACATAGACCGCCGGGATCGCGAGATCGTGGCACAGGGTTTCGAGCAGGCTTAGGATGCCGTCGCGCGCCGGCAGATCGACCGCCGAGAGCGGCTCATCGATTAGAAGCAATCGCGGTTGCGCCAGCAAGGCCCGGCCGATCCCGACACGTTGGCGCTCGCCGCCGGAGAGCCGGTCCGGGCTTCGTGCCAAAAGGGTTGCGAGCCCAAGGCGATCGACGACTTGATCAAAGCCGATCACCGGTGCGACCGCCGCCGCGCGCCTGAGGCCGAAGCGCAGGTTCTCCGCGACCGAAAGGTGGCTGAAGAGATTGGCGTCCTGAAAGACGTAGCCGATGGGGCGGCGATGAGCCGGCACGAAGCCGCGGGTGTCCTGCCAGGTCTCGCCGGCAAAACCGATCTCGCCCTGCGCCAGCCGGGTCAGGCCGGCGACGCAGCGAAGGACGCTGGTCTTGCCCGAGCCCGAGGGGCCGAACAGGGCGGTCACCCCTGTAGCCGGCGCCGTGAAGGCGATATCGAGGGCGAAGCCGCCAACCGCTCCGCGCAGCACGACCGAGAGACCCGTGTTCGCACTCATGCCGGCAGACGCGTGAGCCGGCGGTCGAGCAGGCGCATGCCGAAGATCGCCAGCAGCGAGAACGCCAACATCCCCGCGGCAAGGTGATGCGCCGTCCCCACGTCACCGGCCTCGACCGCCTCGAAGATCGAGGTCGAGAGCACTTGAGTGCGACCGGGGATGCTGCCGCCGATCATCAGCACGACGCCGAATTCGCCGATCGTATGCGCAAAGGTCAGCAGCGCCGCCGAGAGCAGCGCCGGTCGCGACAGCGGCACCACCACCGTGAAGAAGGCGTCGAGCGGCGAAGCGCGCAGGCTCGCCGCCGCGTCGAGCGGGCGCTGTCCGATCGCCTCGAAGCGGGCGCGGATCGGCTGCAGCGCGAAGGGCAGCGAGTAGATGACCGAGCCGATCACCAGGCCGGTGAAGGTGAAGGCCAATGTCCGAATCCCGAACAGCTGCAGCACCGGTGCCAGAGGCCCATCCGGTCCCAATGCGATCAGCAGGTAGAACCCCAACACCGTCGGCGGCAATACCAGCGGCAACAGCGCGATCGCACCAACCAACTCGGCAACCCAATGCCTGGACCGCGCGAGCCACCACGCCAGCGGTGTCGCGATCAGCAGCAGGATCAGGCTGGTCAAGGCCGCGAGCTCGATCGTGGTGGCAAGGATGGCGGTCATGGGGTCGGCGCGACGCCCAGTTGGAAGCCCTCCCCCTCGAGGGGGGAGGGTTTGGGTACGGGTGATCCTTCCGCGCGAATCGCCTTTTCCATCGTCCTGTCCCGTCTGCAACGGATCGCTCTCGTGCGAGAGCGCCACCCCCACCCAACCCTCCCCCTTAAGGAGGAGGGCTAATTTTTCCTCTCCCCAACCCTCACACCGGCTCGGCATCGACCGGCCGCGGATTGCGGTCGTCGTCGATGGCGACGAAGGTGAAGCGGCCCTCGGTCACTTTCAGCAGTTCGCGATTGCGGCTGCGCCGCGCCCAGGCCTCGACCATCACCGAGATCGAGGTCCGTCCGACCTTCAGGATCTCGACATAGCAACTCACCTCGTCGCCGATCAGCACGGGCAAGTGGAATTTCATCGCGTCGATCGCGATCGTCGCCGTGCGTCCCCGCGCCCGCTGGGCGGCGCAGGAACCGCCGGCCAGATCCATCTGCGACAGCAGCCAGCCGCCAAACACGTCGCCGGCCGGATTGGCGTCGCCCGGCATCGCGATCGTGCGCAGGAACAGCCCGCCAGAGGGCACGGGGCAGCTGTCGACGGGATCGCTTTGGCTCATGGAAGCTACGCCTCGGTCAGGGGACAATCGCCGTCATGGTAGAGCATAGCGGCGGCGCATCGCCAGCCCCAGTTCACCCCGCCGCAACCTCAGGCGGATCCGCCGCGCAAGATCGCCAATCCCCCATATCTGGGGGCTTGTCACCACCGACGCGCCCCTTATAGTGCCGGGCATGGTAGATCTCTTCGACAATTCGACACCACCCGATCGCGGCTATTCGGCCAAGGATATCGAAGTCCTGGAGGGTCTGGAGCCCGTTCGGCGCCGCCCCGGCATGTATATCGGCGGCACCGACACCCGGGCGCTGCATCATCTCGCCTCGGAAATCCTCGACAACGCCATGGACGAGGCCGTCGCCGGCCATGCCACGCGAATCGAGATCGAACTCGCCGCCGATCTCAGCCTCACCATCCGCGACAATGGCCGCGGCATCCCGACCGACCCGCACCCGCGCTTTCCCGACAAATCGGCGCTCGAGGTGATTCTCACCACCCTGCATTCCGGCGGCAAGTTCGGCGGCGACGCCTACAAGACCGCCGGAGGCTTGCACGGCGTCGGCATCTCCGTCGTCAACGCGCTGTCCGACCGCATGAGCGTCGAGGTCGCGCGCGACCGCCAGCTCTGGCGCCTCGATCTCTCCCGCGGCCTGCCGACCGGACCGCTGCAGGCGCTTGGCCCCGTCAACAATCGCCGCGGCAGCAGCATCACCTTCCATCCCGACCCGGAGATCTTCGGGCCATCGCTGCATCTCAACCCCGGCACGCTCTATCGCCTCGCCCGCTCCAAGGCCTATCTGTTCAAGGGCGTCGAGCTGCGCTGGTCCTGCGCCGATGGCGTCCCCGGCCATGAGGGCGTCCCGGCCAAAGAGACGCTGCACTTCCCCGGCGGCCTCGCCGATTACCTGGCCACGGCACTGGTCGAGCGCGAGACCCTGACCGCGAACGCCTTCGTCGGCGATATCGAGATTCCCGGCAATAACGGCCGGGTCGAATGGGCGATCGCCTGGCCGGAGGATACCGAGGGCTTCTCGCATTATTACTGCAACACCATCCCGACCCCCGATGGCGGCACGCATGAGCAAGGCCTGCGCAGTGCGCTGACCCGCAGTCTGCGCGCCTATGGCGAACTGGTCGGCAACCGCCGCGCCGCGATCGTCTCGGCCGAGGACGTGATGGGCGGCGCCGCGATCCTGCTGTCGCTGTTCATGCGCGACCCGCAGTTCCAGGGCCAGACCAAGGATCGCCTCGTCTCCAACGAGGCGAGCCGGCTGGTCGAGAACGCCGTCAAGGATCGCTTCGACCATTGGCTGAGCGACGATCCGGCGGCGGCGACCAAGCTGCTGGAATTCCTGGTCGAGAAGGCCGAGGAGCGCCAGCGCCGCAAGCAGCAGAAAGAGATGGCGCGCAAGACCGCGACCCGCAAGCTCCGCCTGCCCGGCAAGCTTTCGGATTGCATCAGCGACAGCGCAGTCTCCACCGAGCTCTTCCTGGTCGAGGGCGACAGCGCCGGCGGCTCGGCCAAGCAGGCGCGCGACCGCGTCACCCAGGCGATCCTGCCCCTGCGCGGCAAGATCCTTAACGTCGCCAGCGCCACCGCCGACAA
>CAIUCF010000732.1 GCA_903897565.1 uncultured Rhodospirillales bacterium
GCAATGTGCCGTCCGCCGCGAGTTCCATCGTGGCGCGATAGGTATCGCCGTCGTCGGGATTGTAGATCCAGCCCCCGCCCCAGTGGTTCGGGGCATCGGCGACAAAGCCGCCGAGCACCGGCGCGCCGCAGACGCGACGGCCACGCAGATGGTCATCCTTGTTCAGGACATCGGCCTCTGGCAATCCGGCCTCGGTGAGGGGGTGCAGCAGCCAACGGATCGAGCCGCACAGGGTCGCGGGATCCGCGCCGCAGCGCTCGAAGCGAATGCCGGCGCGTCCCGTGCCGTCGAGCCACCAGCCGTCGAGGGCGGGCGGTGGCGGCGCTGCTTCGGCGCGCGCGCCCATCGTCAGGGCGAGCCCGGCGAGCAGGATGATGCCCGTGGCAGGATCACGGTAGGACATGGCGGGCGTTCTTCCCTCCCCGGGGGCTGCGCTTTGGCTAACCTATACGTCAAGTGGGGAGACTAGAAGACGGTCTGCGGGTTTGCAAGCACCTGATCATGTCCGATGCAATCGGGAACCCGGCGGGAAATCGGGACTTGCACAAATGTGGCGGCTCGTTATTTTTGCCATTCCGTATACGTAAACAAAATGTCTTATGAAGTATAATGAGATGCCGATAATGGCGTCAGATGACGGGAGTGGCAGGTGCAATCGGGATCCAGGAAATTCCTTCTTTGCGGCGAACGAGCGAGTCCGGGTTCGCCCTCAATTCTAGCGATTGCGTCGCGCGTGCCGACACCGCTATCCTGCCTGATCGGGCACTCAAGAACAGACGGAAAGCGTCGATGACATTGCCTAATTCCATGAACACTGCCGCGACCATTCCGGTGTGTCCGGTCTTTGATTATCTCGACAAGGCGGCCGCAAACTATCCAGAGGCCCGGGCGATCGAATTCCTGGGGCGACGCTGGACCTACCGCGCACTCGGCAAGCTGGTCGACCGGGCGGCGCGCGGTCTGCAGGATCTCGGCGTCAAGCGCGGCGTCAATGTCGGCCTGTGCCTGCCCAATACGCCCTACTCGGTCATCTTTTATTTCGCGATCCTGAAGGCCGGCGGCACGGTGGTGAACTTCAACCCGCTCTATGTCGAGCGCGAGTTGCTGAACCAGATCAAGGATTCCGAAACCCGGATCATGGTCACCATCGACCTGCCGATGATCTACGACAAGCTCGCGGCGGTCGCCGAGGAATCCGGTCTCGGCCATATCGTCATGTGTCCGATGGCGGCAATCCTCCCCGCGACGAAAGGCGTGCTCTATCGCGTCCTGAAACGTTCGAGCCAGGCGCGGCCCAAGGATGACGGCCGCACCATCTCCTATAAGCAGATCATGGCCTCGACCAAGCCGCCGGCCCCGGTCACGGTCAATCCGCTCGAGGATATCGCGGTGCTCCAGTACACCGGCGGTACGACCGGCGTGCCCAAGGGAGCCATGCTCACCCATGGCAATCTCTCGGCCAATTGTGAGCAGATCGCCAGCAATCTCGGCGACGAGCCGCCGGCGACCGAGCGGATCCTGGGCATCCTGCCGTTCTTCCACGTCTTCGCCATGACCTGTGTGATGAATTTCGCGGTCCGGGTGGCCGCCGAAATCATCCTGCTGCCGAAATTCGACGTCAACGAGGCGATCGACGCGATCGAGAAGAAGCGGCCGACGATGGTGCCGGGGGTGCCGACCCTGTTCGCCGCGCTCAGCGCCGGCGCCGAGAAGCGCAAGGCCGACATGTCGTCGATCCGCATGTGCATGTCCGGCGGCGCCGGCCTGCCCCAGGAAATCCGCACGCGCTTCGAAAAGATCACCGGCTGCCGGTTGTTCGAGGGCTACGGCTTGTCGGAGACCTCCCCGGTGGTCACCGTGAACCCGGTCGAGGCGATCCGCGACGGCTCGGCGGGCATTCCCCTGCCCGGCACGACGATCGAGATTCGCGACATCAACGACGTCAACAAGATCCTGCCGCAAGGCGAACGCGGCGAGATCTGCATCCGCGGCCCGCAGGTCATGGCCGGTTACTGGCGGCGCCCCGAGGAGACGGCGAACGTCATGATCGACGGGGCGCTGCGAACCGGCGATGTCGGCTTCGTCGGCCATGACGGCTATCTCTTCATCGTCGACCGGATCAAGGATCTGATCATCTGCAGCGGCTACAACGTCTATCCGAACGTGCTTGAAGAAGCGCTGTACGAGCATCCGGCGGTTCATGAGGTGCTGGTGATCGGCATTCCCGACGAATATCGCGGCCAGGCGCCCAAAGCCTTCGTCACCTTGAAGCCGAACATGACGGCGACGCCGGCGGAATTGCTCGAGCATATTTCCAACTACGTCTCCAAGATCGAGATCCCCAAGGAGATCGAAATCCGCGACACCCTGCCCCGCACCGCGGTCGGCAAGCTGTCGCGCAAGGAACTCGTGGCCGAGGAGGTTGCGAAGGCGCAGGCCATGATCGCCGATATCAAGAAGTCGGCCTGACGCGATTACACCTTGAAATCTGCCGCCTGACGTGGTTATTTGGTCACTTAGTTGACGTATAGGGAAACCTGATCGATGTCCAAAGCGAAAAGCTCGAGCGTCGTAGATATATCGGGGGTCGAAGACTTCCTCACGGTCACCCAGCTGGCCGAGGCCCTCGGGGTCACGGCGCGGACGATCCGGTTCTACGAGGACAAGGGCCTGATCACGCCGCGACGTGCGGGCAACACCCGGATCTACGCCCCGCGCGACCGCGCCCGCATGGTGCTGATCCTGCGCGGCAAGCGGCTCGGCTTCTCGCTGCGCGATATCAAGCTCTATCTCGACCTCTACGAAATGGACCCGCTGCACGAATTGCAGAACAAGGTCCTCTTGAAGGGCGTCCGCGAACGCATTGCCCGCCTGACCGACCAGCGCGAGGCGCTCGAGCAGACCCTGGCCGGGCTATACGAAATGGAAAAGCTGGCACAGGAGGCGCTCGACCAGAGCGGCTGGGCAGCCAAGAAGCGCAAGTCTTCGGACAAATAGGGCCGGCGACGTCGTCAATGCGACCCGAGGCCGGCGGATCACGCCCGCCTCGCCGCGCCGGAATACCATCGAGACTGTTTTCGGGAGTTCAAAAATGACATCCGTTGTGATCGCCGGCTATGTCCGGTCGCCCTTCACCCTCGCCACCAAGGGCGCGCTCGCCCGGGTGCGGGCCGACGATCTTGCGACCCAGGTGGTCCGCGCGCTGGTCGAGCGCACCGGCGTGGTGCCCGCCGATCTCGAAGATCTGATCCTCGGCTGCGCCTTTCCGGAAGGCGAGCAGGGCTTCAATCTTGCCCGTCTGCTGGTGCTGGCAGCCGATCTGCCGCTCTCGGTCGGCGGCACCACGATCAACCGCTTCTGCGGCTCGTCGATGCAGTCGATCCATAACGCCGCCGGTCAGATCTTCATGGGGGCCGGTGAGGCCTTCCTCGCCGTCGGCGTCGAAAGCATGAGCCGGGTACCGATGCAGGGCTTCAACCCGCTGCCGAGCCCAGCCCTGTTCGCCAAGATGCCGGCCGCCTATATTGGCATGGGCGACACTGCCGAGAACGTCGCCAAGCGCTGGGAGATCTCCCGCGCTGAGCAGGAAGCCTTCGCCGTGCGCAGCCATCAGAAGGCCGCCGCCGCGCAGAAGGCTGGATTGCTGGCCGCCGAGATTGTCGCGATCACGGCCAAGTCCGGCACGATCGACGCCGATGGTTGCATTCGCCCCGATACTTCGGCCGAGGGACTCGCTGGGCTGAAGCCGGCCTTCAGCCAGACCGGGACCGTCACCGCGGGCACCTCGTCGCCGCTGACCGACGGCGCCTCAGCCGTGCTGGTGACCAGCGAGGAATACGCCAATCGCCACGGGTTGAAGCCGCTCGCGCGGATCAAGAGCGTCGCGATTGCCGGCTGCGCGCCCGAGATCATGGGCATCGGTCCGGTTGGCGCCTCGCGCAAGGCGCTGGCGCGCGCCGGCCTGACGATCGATCAGATCGATCGGGTCGAGTTGAACGAAGCCTTCGCCAGCCAGGCCCTGGCCTGCATGCGCGACCTCGGCATCCCTGAGGAGAAGGTGAATCTCGATGGCGGCGCCATCGCGCTCGGCCACCCGCTTGGCGCCACCGGCGCCCGCATTACCGGCAAGGCGGCGAGCCTGCTGCAGCGCACCGGCGGCAAATACGCGCTGGCGACCCAGTGCATCGGCGGCGGCCAGGGCATCGCGACGGTGCTGGAGCGCATCTGATGGCCGAAATCAACAAGGTCGCCGTCATCGGCGCCGGGGTGATGGGGGCTGCGATCGCGGCCCATGTCGCCAATGCGGGCGTGCCCGTGCTGCTGCTCGACATCGTCCCCGCGGGCGCCAAGTCGCGCAACATGCTCGCCGAGGGCGCGATCGCCAAGATGCTCAAGACCGATCCGGCGCCCTTCATGGGCGCGGCGGCGGCCAAGCTGGTGAAGCCGGGCAATATCGAGGACGACCTTGCCGCGCTTTCCGAGTGCGACTGGATCATCGAAGCCGTGGTGGAGCGGCTCGACATCAAGCAGGCGCTCTACGCCAAGATCGAGACGGTCCGGAAATCCGGCGCGATGGTATCGTCGAACACCTCGACGATCCCGCTCCATAATCTTCTCGAAGGCTTGCCGACGAGTTTCGCCAGCGCCTTCCTGATCACCCATTTCTTCAACCCGCCGCGCTATATGCGATTGCTGGAGATCGTCACCGGTCCGGCGAGCGATCCAGGCGGCGTCGCCAGGGTCTGCGACTTCGCCGACAAGAAGCTCGGCAAGACTCTGGTCAATTGCAATGATTCGCCCGGCTTCATTGCCAATCGTCTGGGTGTGTTCTGGCTGCAGACCGGCGTCATCGAGGCGATCGACCGCAAGGTCACGGTCGAGGCTGCCGACGCACTGATCGGCCGGCCGATGGGGATTCCCAAGACCGGCGTCTTCGGGTTGATCGATCTGGTCGGTCTCGACCTGATGCCGCATATCAACGCCAGCCTGCGCTCGACCCTCTCCAACGGCGATCCGTTCCACAAGATCGACCGCGAGGTGCCCTCGATTAAGAAGATGATCGCCGAGGGCAATATCGGCCGCAAGGGCAAGGGCGGCTTCTACCGCATCAACCGCGCCGGGGGCGGCAAACTGGCCGAGACGATCGACCTCGACAGCGGCGAATACCGCCCGACCCGCAAGGTCGAGCTGCCCGAGATCGCGGCGGCCGGCAAGGATCTGAAGGCGCTGCTCAGCGGTAAGTCGACCCACGCCCAATACGCCTGGAGCGTGCTGAGTCAGACCCTGGCGTATGCCGCGCGGCTGGTCCCCGAGGCGACCGAC
Source organism: uncultured Rhodospirillales bacterium (assembly GCA_903897565.1). Taxonomy (GTDB): domain Bacteria; phylum Pseudomonadota; class Alphaproteobacteria; order ATCC43930; family CGMCC-115725; genus CAIXXC01. The sequence continues at coordinate 5,323 of CAIUCF010000732.1, forward strand.
ACCATCGCGGCGATCGACGACGCCATGCGCCACGGCTATGCCTGGAAATGGGGTCCGTTCGAGATCATCGACATGCTCGGTGCCGATTGGCTGGTTGCCGGGCTCACGCGCGACGGCGTCGAGGTGCCCGAACTGCTGAGCGGTCTCGGTGGCAAGACATTCTATCGGGTCGAGAACGGCGTGCGCCAGTTCCTCGGTACCGACGGCGCGTACCACGATATTGTGCGTCCCGAAGGCGTGCTGCTGCTCGAGGACATCAAGCGCAAGTCCAAGCCGATCCTCGCCAATGGCTCGGCCAAGCTGTGGGATATCGGCGACGGCGTCGTCTGCCTGGAGTTCACCAGCAAGAGCAATTCCTTCGACGAGCAGATCCTGAAGCTGCTCGGCCAGACCATCGGGTTGGTGCAGCAGAAGTACAAGGCGCTCGTGGTCTATAACGAGGGCAAGAACTTCTCGGTCGGCGCCAATCTCGGCCTCGCGCTGTTCGCCGCCAATATCGGCGCCTGGGGCGAAATCGAAAAGCTGGTCGCGGCCGGCCAGGACACTTACAAGGCGCTTAAATACGCTCCCTTCCCGACCGTGTCGGCGCCATCGGGCATGGCGCTCGGCGGCGGCTGCGAGATCCTGCTGCACTCCAGCGCCGTCCAGGCCCATGCCGAGTCCTATATCGGTCTGGTCGAGGCCGGGGTCGGGTTGATCCCGGGCTGGGGGGGCTGCAAGGAGATGCTGACGCGCTGGACGACCTCCGGCTTCCTGCCCAAGGGGCCGATGCCGGCGGTAGCCAAGGTGTTCGAGACCATCAGCACGGCGACCGTCGCCAAATCGGCGGCCGAGGCGCGCGAACTGCTGTTCCTGCGCCCAAGCGACGGCATCACCATGAACCGCGATCGCTTGTTGGCCGATGCCAAGGCGAAAGCCCTGGCGCTGGTCGAGGGCTACGCCCCGCCGAAGCCGGTCGAGCTCAAGCCGGCGGGCGCCGGGGGAAGGACCGCGCTCAACATCGCCGTCGAGAGCTTCCGCCAGCGCGGCATCGCGACGCCGCATGACGTCGTTGTCGCCGATGCCCTGGCCGAAATCCTGACGGGCGGCGAGCTCGATCTGGTCGATGTCATGACCGAGGACCAACTGCTCGCACTCGAGCGTCAGGCCTTCATCCGTCTAGCCCGTACCCCTGCGACCTTGGCCCGGATCGAGCAGATGCTCACGACCGGCAAGCCGCTGCGCAACTGAGGAAAACCCGATGCAGACCTATTCCGCGCCGCTGCGCGACATGCGCTTCGTCCTGCACGAGCTGTTCGACAGCAACAAGACGATCGCGCTTCCCGGGTATGAATCCTTCTCGCCCGACCTGTTCGACACGATCCTCGAAGAGGCGGCCAAGTTCTTTTCGGCAACCCTGCTGCCGATCAATCTGAGCGGCGATATCGAGGGCTGCCATTACGAGAACGGTGTCGTCCGCACGCCGAAGGGTTTCAAGGAAGCCTATGACGCGTTCTGCGAGGGCGGCTGGCATGGCCTCAGCTCAGATCCGGCCTATGGCGGCCAGGGTCTGCCGATGACGGTCGGCAAGCTGGTCGAAGAGATGATCTGTGCCTGCAACCTCTCCTTCGGCATGTATCCGGGCCTGACCCATGGCGCCTCGATCGCGCTCAAGTCGTTCGGCAGCGAGGCGCTCAAGGATCTCTACCTGCCGCATTTCACCGATGGCAGCTGGTCGGGGACGATGTGCCTGACCGAGCCGCATTGCGGCACCGATCTCGGTTTGATGCGCACCAAGGCCGTGCCGCAAGATGACGGCTCATTCCTGATCACCGGCAACAAGATCTTCATCTCCGCCGGCGAGCATGACCTGACCGAGAACATCATCCATCTCGTGCTGGCGCGTCTGCCCGACGCGCCGCCGGGCATCAAGGGTATCAGCCTGTTCCTGGTGCCGAAATTCATCCCCGACGCCAATGGCCGCCCCGGCAAGCGTAACGGCGTGTCGTGCTCGGGCATCGAACACAAGATGGGTATCAAGGCCTCGGCGACCTGTCAGATCAATCTCGACGAGGCCGTGGGCTGGATCGTCGGCGAGCCCCACAAGGGCATGCGCTCAATGTTCGCGATGATGAACGAGGCGCGGCTCGGCGTCGCGATCCAGGGGCTCGGCGTCGGCGAAGCCGCCTATCAGGGCGCGGTTGCCTACGCCAAGGAGCGCCTCCAAGGTCGTTCGCTCGCCGGCACCAAGTATCCCGACAAGCCGGCCGATCCGATCATCGTCCATCCCGATGTCCGCCGCATGCTGCTGACGATGCGGGCTTATAACGAAGGCTGCCGGGCGCTGTGCACCTGGGTCGCCTCGGTTCAGGACGAGGTGCTGCGCAGCTCCGACCCTAAGGCGCGCGAGGCGGCCGAGGATTTCGTCGCCATGATGACGCCGATCATGAAGGCGATGTTCAGCGATCTCGGTTTCGACAGCGCCAATCTCGCTGTCCAGATCCATGGCGGCCACGGCTATATCCGCGAGCACGGCATGGAGCAGTATGTCCGCGACGCCCGGATCGCGCAGATCTACGAGGGCGCCAACGGCATCCAGGCGCTCGATCTCGTTGGCCGCAAACTGCCCGCCAATATGGGCCGCTCGCTGCGTCGCTTCTTCCATCCGGTGCAGGAATTCATCGACGCCAACAAGGACGACGCCCAAATCGGGGAGATGGTCCAGGGCTACGCCCGGGCCTTCGGCGCGCTGCAGCTTGCCACCGGCTTCATCGCCCAGAAGGGCATGGCCGATCCCGAGGAAGCGGGCGCCGCCGCGACCGAGTATCTCCGCCTGTTCGGCATCGTGGCACTCGGCTTCATGTGGCTGCGCGCGACCAAGGTCAGCCTCGCGGCGCTCACCGCCGGCAGCCAGGAGAAGGCGTTCTACCAGGGCAAGATCGCCACGGCGCGCTTCTTCTTCGACCGCTTGCTGCCGCAGACCGGCGCCTTGTGGTTCAGCATCAAATCCGGCAAGGCCTCGACGATGGGCTTGCCGGAAGACGCGTTCTGATGCGGGGCTGATCGATCCGGCGGCGATGCCGCCGGATTATTGCTCCTGAAGACAGCCGAGGCCGTAGGCGATGCCGGCCTTGTTGGCGGGCTTGAAGGCGACGTTCGGCGTCGTCGGCAGGGTCGCGCTCGTCGTCTTCATGAACGAATAGAACGACGTCCATTGCGGTGAACTCAGGTTCGCCAAGGCGACATAGACGTTGAAATTGTGGATGCCGGCCTTGGTGACGGCGTCCATCAGCACGGTCTCGCCTTGGGCGACCGAGGTCGACATGACCTGCTGGTCGGAATTGCCCTTGAGGTCGACCTTGCCGTTCAGGCAGGTCAGGCCGAGCTGGATCGAGGTCTTGGCTCCGCTGATCGCTGCGACCTCGAGCAGTCGCTGATCGACGAAGGCGCGCGGCGATGCCGTGTGCTCGGCATACATCGTGTGAAAATCCATCCACACGACCATGCCGAGCTGCGAGAGCAGCGAGGGCGGCAATGTGGTGTTGCCAGTCAGGTGGCCATTGCCGTCGGTGGTGAAGAACTGGCCAGTCGTCGGCTGAAATTTCTCGGCATAAGCCGTGTTCCAGACCCAGAGCGGCTGGCTCGGCTGGGCGTTGAAGGCGAGATCGCTGAGGTAATTGAGCAACCCGGTGCCGACGTCGACGCCGGTCGGGAAATGCAGGCCCTCGACATCGACGGCCGGCACCGTCAGGCCGGTAGCGGCCAGGAGATTGCTGTAATAGCCCCATGGCGTCGCGCCATAGCCGGTGCAGCCGGCTGAGGACAGCGGGTATGATTGCCAGGGCTCGTTGCCGACCGGCTTGCTGTAGAAGATCAGCTTGAGCCCGGAACGGTTCGCCGCCGCGAGCTTGTTGGCAAGCTTGACGAATTCCGGAAACAGAAAATTGGTGCAGCTCGGCGCCGGGATGATCAGGGACTCGAACTTCGAGAATTTCTTGGTCGTGACAATCGAGTAGTAATCGGCATGCTGATTGTTGCGGTAGGTCTGATCGTTCAGCGGCGTTCCCAGCATCAGGGAATAGTGCAGGTCGCCCGCGTACGCCGCGGGGGCGGCGAGCGCCAGCGCCGCGAGGCTCCCCAAGACGAGGCGTGATAGCGACCGGGGAAATGTTCCGAGCATGGCGTCCTGCCTAAGGTTCGACGAATAAGCGATCGAGGCTACGTGTCTCACAACCTACGGGAGGATGCGCCCTCGTGGGGATTAAGATTATAAGTCAATCGCATGACAGCTCGTCGGACCCCCGGGGCTACTGATAATCGGCCGGATCGCTGGCGAAGGCGGGGCATTTCGTCGAGCCGCCGACAATCGTGCCGCCGACCAGACTCGGTGTCGCCGAGACGCCCGTGAGATTGGCGGCGGCGAGTCCGGCCTCGCCGGTGTATTGCGCGGCGGTCAGGGGCACCAGGCCGAGGCTTGCGACGATCGCGGCCGCCTTGGCATCACCCAGGAAATTCACTACCGCCGTTACGCCCGTCAGCTCGTCATGGGCGGAATCATTGAGGTAGCAGGTATATCCCAGCACGTAGTCGAGCCCGACGACGGGGTATCCGAGTCCCTTGCTCTCCTGCTTGAAGAGCAGGCGATCGAGCCGCGCGCCCCATGAGGTGGCGGCAAGATTATGCGGCAGCGCCAGGGTCGCCAGGGCCGGCGCGATCGCTTCGGGGCTCGGATAGACGAACAGCGACGGCGGATTCGCGGTCTTCTGGCGTCCGGCGAGCAGAAAGGCGGCCGGCGGGGCGGCTGGGCTGACCGGCGCTACCACGTCAGGCGTGGCGTAACCGATCGCGCCCGGATGCGCTGCGACCATGGCGACGGCGGTCGCCGGATCGCTCGCGCTGAGCCCCGCAGCGGTGACGAAGCTCGGGAAACTCGCCGTCGCGGCCGGCGGGGTGTAGCCGGCGGTCGCGTAGCCGGCGCAGTTCTGCCGCAGCCACAATGTCAGGACATAGGTCAGGCCGGAATTGGCGACGGTCACCGGCTGGATCGCCAGCCCGGCGACACTGGCGGCAAGGAGATTGGAATCATAATTGGTCTGGTGGATCTTGCCCGCGCGGGTCACCCGCAATCCGGCGAAGATCGGGTTGTCCCAGGTATAGGTACCATTGACCCCGGCGCCATTGGCGCGGTGACCGGTCCAGATGTAGCAGAGCATGTCGGGCGAGAGATCGAGTCGAGTGACATCGGCGCTGCCGCCGGCCGGGGTCGTTACGCTCGCGGTCGCGGTCAGCCCGGGGTAGAAGCCCGTCCCGAACACGGCGCCGCTGTAGCTCGCACCGCCTGCAGTGAAAGCCGTGGTCGGCAGGTTGTAGGGGAACGCGATCGCCTCGGCGCCCATCGGAATCTGCCAGGCCCGGCCGCGCTTGGCGGCGAGCGCGGTGTTGTAGCCATTGACATAATAGGCGGCGCCCGTGCCCGGGGCAGGCGAGTCGATCGGGATATTGGAGACGGCAAGCTGCCAGGAGGGGTAGGGATAGGCGGGGAAGTTGCTGTCGGTCGGGGTTGTGCCGGATGCGGCAGCAGTGGAAGGCGCGGTCTGTGCGATGAGCGCGGCGAGGGCGTCGGCGCTGCCGCCTGCATCGTTCAGATAGTCGTAGGCCGGGGTGGCGGCGGCGACGCAGCCGGCGGCAGTCGCCGCCGCGAGATTCGGGTTCGCGCTGTTCTGGCTGCCCAGGCACTGCCCGAAGGCATCGAGCGCCGCGGCTGCGAGCGGATCGCCGCCGCCATAAATCGGGGTTAACGCCCGCGCCTCGCCTGCGCCGAGGATCGGCGTCATCGCGGTCGCGAGCAGTAACAGCAGCGAGGTCTGGACGGCGCGCATCAAAAATTCTCCACGGTTCGGCCCATTCCAAGGGGCGCGGTACCCTAGACTGCGGCGCCGGAAAACGGCGTGAAGATCACGTGATGATTTTGTGATGGCGCACGCCGCCGCCCGCCGTGGCAGACGAGGTTCGCGCCGGCTCGCACGGTCGTGCTATGAGCATCGCGACGCGATCGCGAACAGGTTTCAGAGGGATAGCATGAAGAAGCTCGTAGGCCGGTACCGGCATGTCAACAAAGGCCAGGTCATCGAAGATGGCCGCGAGATCGAGTTCCGCATCGAGATGAAGTCGGGCGACATCGTCGTCGTGCAGATGGAACTCTCCGAGATCCGGCAGTTCACGACCTATATCGAAAACCTCGGCTTCCTCGCCACCCCGGACTGAGGCTGGCTTTCTCAGGCAGTTGTCCCCGCGCGAAAGGTCCCGGGAGAGACGCCGTACCATCTCTTGAAAGCCTTGCCGAAATTTGCCGGATTGTTGAAGCCGAGGAACGCCGCGATCTCCTTGATCCGCATGCCGTCATTGGCCAGCAACTCCATCGCCCGGGCGCGCAGGAAATCATCGCTTAGAATTTGATACGACGTCCCGAGATGGCGCAGCCGGCGAATTAAGGTCCGCCGGGAGAGGCAGAGATGGCTCGCCACGTCGTCGAGCCTTGGCAAGGGCCGCGTACGCTTTGGCAGCGAAAACGTCTCGCTCAGGAAATGCCGGACATCGGCCAAGGTGGTCCGCTCGACGGAAGACGACAGCGTCGCTTCGCATTGGGCGACAGCATGGAGCCAGCTGGACTCTACATAATCGAGATTTTGCTGCGGCAACCAGGATAGCGGCAGTACGAACGCGTTGCGGTTGGTCGAGAAATTCACCGGGCTCTTGAAGTGTCGCCTGTAGCGGTCTGCGTAGGCGGGCGGTGGATAGGCCAGATCGACATGGGCTTCGGAAAAATCCACGCCGTAGGTGGTGTGGACGTATTGCTGGAAGATGATCAGCGGCGCCTCGATCAGCAGCGGCAACGCTCGGCCGAGATCGGCGAGCGGCCAAAGTTCCAGGAAATAGCAATTCCCCTCCCTGCGCCCCTGGATATGAAGATGCGGCAGGCGGCCGGGGAAGAAGCGGACGAAGATGTCGAGGGCATCGCCGAGCGTGGGCGCGCTCATCAGGGCAAGACTGACGGAGCCATGAAAATTGCCTGAAAGGCTGGCCGCCCATTCCAGATACCAATCCGGTTGCGGCGCCATGTCGAGCGCATTGAACGAATACTGCAGAAGCTGTCGGACCGTGATCCTGCGATTGGGATTGTCGAGGTCGGCCGCGGTCAATCCGGTCCCGGCCAGCAATGCCTCGAC
>CAIUCF010000733.1 GCA_903897565.1 uncultured Rhodospirillales bacterium
CAGGCGGACATCGCCCTTCTGAAGGTCCTGGTCGATCTTGTGGCCGAGTGCCTCGATCTTCTCCCAGACCTCTTCGGCGTAGGGCTTGGTCACGCGCGGCGACTCGACGATGCGCTTGACCGACATCGAGAAGTCGAACTCGACCTCGGCCTTCTCGACGGCGCCGCTGATCGGGGCTGCCGAGGTCGGCTCGGGCGAGCAGGCCAGCGGGATGTGGCCTTCACCGGCGACGAGGCCCGAAGTCGCATCGAAGCCGATCCAGCCGGCGCCGGGCAGATAGACCTCGGCCCAGGCGTGGAGGTCGGTGAAATCGGTCGACGGGCCGACCGGGCCGTCGATCGCCTTGACGTCGGCGGTGAGCTGGATGAGGTAGCCGGAGACAAAACGCGCGGCGAGGCCGAGATGGCGCAAGGTCTGGACCAGGAGCCACGCCGAGTCGCGGCAGGAACCGCGCGAGCGCTCCAGCGTCTCCTCGCAAGTCTGGACGCCGGGCTCCATGCGGATGACGTAATCGACCCGCTGCTGAATTTTCTGGTTGAGGGCGACGAGGAAATCGATCGTCGGTGTCTTCTTGCGCGGCACCGACGCCAGCAACGCCTGCATCAGCGGCCCGGCCTCGACGGTCTCGAGATAGGGTTTCAGCTCATGCTTCAGCGCCGGCTCATAGGCGAAGGGGAAGTCGTGCGCGGATTCTTCGAGGAAGAAGTCGAACGGGTTGAACACCGACATCTCGGCGACGAGATCGACCTCGACCTCGAACACCGTGGTCTTTTCCGGAAACACGAGTCGCGCCAGATAGTTGCTCTGCGGATCCTGCTGCCAGTTGATGAAGTGCTGGGCCGGCGTGATCTTGAGGGAATAGGAGAGAATCGGGGTCCGGCAATGCGGCGCGGGACGCAGCCGGACGATCTGCGCGCCCAGGGTGACCGGTCGATCGTAGCGGTAGGTCGTGCGGTGGTTTAACGCGACGTGGATCGACATGTGCGGACCGTCTCCGTCCTGGCTGGCAACAACAATAAGGCTCTTCGCGAGCTTGTCCTGCAACTCCGATACCAAACGGCACGCCGCGACCGCCGGGCTGTCAGAATTTCTGATGGCCCGCGGTTCAGGCGTCGCTGGTGACTCGACTGTGCTGCGCGGCAAACTAGCAGGGATGGGCGATTTGCGGAACCGGGCTCGACGCGGACAGGGCAATTCCCTGCTCTGCGTCGACGCCTCGGGGCAGCGATCGCATCAAGGCGCGTGAAGACTCGCGCGAAAAGCGGTAATCTCGCCGTCTTGCGTCGTCACCCGTGGACGACCAACGTTTAAGAGTGATGATCTCGTGCTCAGTCATGTGTTGGTCCCGATCCATCGGGACGGTTGGAAATTCGTCGCGATCTTCGCCATGGTCGCGCTGGTGTTGTTCTTCGTCTGGGTGCCGCTCGGCTGGCTCGGCGTGCTGGCGACCGCCTGGTGCATCTATTTCTTCCGCGATCCGCCGCGGGTCACGCCCGTCCGCCCCGGCCTCGCGATCAGCCCGGCCGACGGCCTCGTCGTCTCGATCGGCCCGGCGGTTCCGCCCGCCGAGCTCGAACTCGGCGATCAGCAGTTCATCCGCGTCGGCATCTTCCTCAACGTGTTCGACGTCCATATCAACCGTATCCCGGTCGACGGCACAATCGAGCGCACGGCCTATCACGAGGGCCAGTTCCTCAACGCCAGCTTCGACAAGGCCTCGGATTTGAACGAACGCATGGCGATCCGCATGAGCACCAGCGTCGGGCCCGACATCGCCGTGGTCCAGATCGCCGGTCTGGTCGCCCGCCGCATCGTCTGCCATGCCCGCCCAGGGCAGAGCGTGGTCGCCGGCGAGCGCTTCGGCCTGATCCGCTTCGGCAGCCGCACCGA
>CAIUCF010000734.1 GCA_903897565.1 uncultured Rhodospirillales bacterium
AGCCTCGGACTTCGCCGCCGAGGTCGCCGCAACCTTGAAGTCCTGATCTACAGTCCGTCTGCCGCGAGAACATCGGGGTTACTCAACCCCTTGTTTTCGCGGCCGGCGGGTCGACCCCGCGCCGGTGCCTGCGACCGATCGTCGAGTTTCCCGCTACCCCACGAACTTCGTCATGATCACGAGAATCAGGCGTTGCGGTAGGGTCGCGGGAACAGTATCAACCTATGACGACAAGTAATCAGGCAGTTCAGTCTCATCCGCTCGAAAGGCCGCGCCGGTCCATGTCAGGCAAACCAATCTATCGCCGCGTTCTGCTGAAACTCTCGGGCGAGGCCCTCATGGGCGACCGCGAGTTCGGTCTCGAATCCGAGATCATGAAGCGCATCGCCATCGAGATCAGCGGCGTGCTCGCCGAGGGTGTCGAAGTCTGCATCGTGATCGGCGGCGGCAACATCTTCCGCGGGATCTCGGGTGCGGCCAAGGGCATGGATCGCGCCCAGGCCGACTACATGGGCATGCTGGCGACGGTCATCAATTCGCTCGCCATGCAGGCCGCGCTCGAGCAGATCGGCGTCACCACCCGCGTGCTATCGGCCATTCCGATGCAGTCGCTGTGCGAGCCCTATATCCGCCGCCGCGCCATGCGCCACATGGAGAAGGGCCGCGTCGTGATCTTCGCCGCCGGCACCGGCAATCCGTTCTTCACCACCGATACCGCCGCCGCGCTGCGGGCTTCGGAAATGGGCTGCGACGCGCTGCTGAAGGCGACCAAGGTCGACGGCGTCTACAGCGCCGATCCCAAGCTGGTGCCCGATGCCGAGCGCTATGAGCGGCTCAGCTATCTCGAAGTGCTGGCCCGCGACCTCAAGGTCATGGACGCCTCGGCGATCTCGCTGGCGCGCGAGAACAATATTCCGATCCTCGTCTTCTCGCTCTTCAAGGAGGGTGGGTTCGCCGACGTTGTAAACGGTCGGGGATTGTTTACCATCATCACGGAACCGAAGGACTGACCGTGGCAGACCAGATCACCAAGGACTTGCAGCGCCGGATGGAGAGCACGCTCGACGTCGTGCGCAAGGAATACGCAGGGCTGCGGACCGGCCGCGCCAATGCGAACCTGCTCGATCCCGTCCATGTCGAGGCCTATGGCAATTCCGTCCCGCTGAACCAGTGCGGCACGGTCGGCGTGCCGGAGCCGCGCATGCTCACGGTCCAGGTCTGGGATCGCAGCCTCGTCAAGGCGGTGGAGAAGGCGATCCGCGATGCCGGTCTCGGCCTCAACCCGCAGACCGACGGCCAGATGGTCCGCGTGCCGATTCCCGATCTCAACGAGGAGCGTCGGCGCGAGTTGGTCAAGATCGCCGCGAAATATGCCGAACAGGGCCGGATCGCGGTGCGCAACGTCCGTCGCGACGGGCTCGACGTGCTGAAGCGTCAGGAAAAGGACGGCGAGATCTCGCAGGACGAGCAGCGCAAGATCCAGCAGGAAGTCCAAGCCCTGACCGATGATTTCATCAAGAAGGTCGATGATCTCTTTTCGTCGAAGGAAAAAGAGATCTTGCAGGTCTGATCCGGATGATAGAACCCGCCGCGCCACCATTGGCGCACGTCGCCATCATCATGGATGGCAACGGGCGCTGGGCCAAGTCACGGGGGCTGCCGCGTATTTTCGGCCATCGTCAGGGCGTCGAGGCGGTCCGCCGCACCGTCAGGGCCTGCCTCGACCTCGGAATCACCCATCTCACGCTGTTCGGCTTCTCGTCGGAGAACTGGCGCCGGCCGGAGCGCGAGGTCCGTGACCTCATGCATCTGCTGCGGTTCTATCTGCGCAGCGAGATCGCGAACATGCACGCCGAAGGGATCCGGGTCCGCATCATCGGCCAGCGCCATCGCCTGCCGCAGACCTTGCTGACCCTGGTCAATCACGGCGAGTC
>CAIUCF010000735.1 GCA_903897565.1 uncultured Rhodospirillales bacterium
GATTGACGCCATTGGAGAAATCGACCCGGCTCTGGAGGTCCTCGAATTTTTCCTGCGCCTCGGCATCGCTGCGGCCGACCGTGACCGACAGGCCGGGCGTGACCTTGAGATGGTCGGGATCGCGGCCGTATTTCGCCATGCGCCCCTTGAGGTCGTCATAATATTGGCGCGCGATCTCGATCGAGGTCGCCGCCGAATAGGTCATCTCGGCATATTGCGCCGCGAATTCCTTGCCGGTATCGGAATTGCCGGCCTGGACGAAGACCGGATAACCCTGCACCGGCCGCGGCACGTCGAGCAAGCCGTCGACCGTGAAATGCGTCCCGCGATGATGCACGGGATGCGAGGTCGCCGGATCGAGATAGATTCCGCTCGCGCGATCGGCGTGGTCGAAGGTCTCGTCCTCCCAGGAATCCCAGAGTTCCTTGGCGACGTCGATGAATTCGCCCGCCCGTTGATAACGGGCAGTATGGTCGAGTGGCTGGCTGACGCCGAAGCTCTTCTGCGACCCTTCCCACAGCGACGAGACGACGTTCCAGCCGCTGCGACCGCCGCTGACATGGTCGAGCGAGGCGAAGCGGCGCGCGGTGTTGTAGGGTTCGTCGTAGTTGGTGTTAACCGTCGCGATCACGCCGACGCGTTGGGTCGCCCCGGCAATCGCGGCGGCCAGGGTATAAGGCTCGAAATCATTCATCGGCGCCTGGCGGGCCAGCTCGTGCGGCTGGCTCGCGCTGGCGATGCCGGCGAAATCCGCCAGGAACACGGCATCGAGTTTGCCCCGCTCCGCAAGCCTGGCGACGTTGATCCAGTAGCGCAGATCGGGTCTGCCGCCGGCCGTGGAGTCGGGGTGTTTCCAGGCAGCCGGGTGATGACCGAACCGGGTCATGAACACGTTGAAATGCAGCTGCCGCTTGGGCTTGCTCACGATGATTCTCCTGCGCGGGAAGGCTGGTGCGTAAGGATGAGGCTATTCAGCCGCCGCGGCGTGGACGGTGCCGTCGTCATCGACGGTGGCATTGGCGGGGACGAGGCCGCCGATGCGCCACTGCTGCTGCAGCACGCCGGGGCCGAAGGCCTTGGAGCCGCCGAGTGCCGCGCCGAGGATCTGGAACTGCGCCCCTTCCTCAAGGAACAGGATGGTGTTGGCGAGGTCGAGAATACCTTTCCAGCTCCACGCCGTGGCGCCGCCATTGGCCTCGACGATCCCTGGGACTTCACGGTCCTTGGCGAGCGAATCGAGGATGAAATCGACCTCGGCCTGGCGACGATCGATATAGACCGGGAGTTCCTTCGAGGTCCGGAAGCGGCGGTTCGGCACGTAGAGCAGCGGCAGCACCGAATGGGCCTGGGAATAGGCGCCGAGATGCGGCGTGTGGACATGCGCGATCGTCTGGATATCGGGGTGCTGCACGAACAGCTTGGTGTACCGACCCTCGCCGAGCCCGGTGACATGGCCGAGATAGGCGGTGCCGTCGAAGCCGATCACATTGGTCGAGATACCGTCGATATCGTCGCCCCACGGGCCGACATAGTTCAGATTGACCAGCTTTTCTTCGCCCGGAATGCGGGCGGTGATGAAGAACGTCCCGCTCGCCGAGAGCGTGCGGGTCTCGCGCAGCACACGCACGGCCTTGCGGGCATCCTTCTGGGCTTGGGCGATAAAGGCGAGCGCGGCGGCGCTCAATCCGGCGGTTTGCGACATGGGACTCTCCGTTTGAGGTCGGCACAGGACCCATATGGGGCACCTGAGCCATCTGTTATGTTAAACAATAGCGTGAACAAAGTTTACATTGGGTCCCCGTTATGTCAATATATTGTCGGTTTACGCGACAAAATGACATTCCCACCGGAACCGGTACCGCTCACGATAAGGACCCCCGCCCATGTCAATTGCCCCCAGCCTCCGCCCGAGGCTTTCCAATTCGCTCGACACGATCTGGTTCACGCGCTGCCCGGTACCGACCGCGACCGGACTCGCCTACAAGCTGGGCTGGCTGACGCAGGAATTCACCGGTGACGGCATCAAGGTCGAGACGCTGCAGGAATCCGGGCGGGTCGAGCTGCGTCGGCATCATTACGACCACGATCTGACCTCGCTGATCCGCGAGGGCGGCAACATGCTGTCGCTCGGCGCCCGCGCCCAGGGTGCGCCGACGCGATTGATCGGATTGACCTGGATCGAGGAGGGTCAAGCGATCTTGGTGCGGAGGGATTCCGAGATTCGCACGGCGTCAGATCTGAAAGGCAAGCGCCTCGGCCTGCCCTCCTACACGCCGCATCCCATCCCCGATCACCTCCGCGGCAGCAGCATCGCCCGCGGCATGTCGCTCCATGGCTACAAGGGTGTGCTCGCCTCCGCCGGGCTGACCTTCGACGATGTCGATTTCGTCGAGGTTGCGTCGGAACGCCTCGATCGTGACGATCGCCCGCTCGGTGGCCTGTGGGCGATCGAGGACTTGGCGGCGGGCCGGGTCGATGCCCTCTACGTCAAGGGCGCCTCGGCAGTCGACGCCGCTCACGCCCATGGCGTCGTCGTCGGCATCGATATCGACAAGCTTCCGGACCGGAAATTCCGAGTCAACAACGGCACGCCGCGCCCGATCACGGTGCATCAGAGCCTGCTCGACGATCATTTCGACCTGGTCGTGCGCTTCCTCGAGCAGACTTTGCGCGCGGCCGACTGGGCCCGCGACAATCTCGCGGCCGTGCACGAAATTCTGCAGAGCGAGACCCGCGGCAGCAGCCAGGGCGTCGCCGAAGCCTATCGCGACGATTTCCATCTCTCGCTGCATCCCGATCTCTCGGCGGAACGCTTGGCGCTGTTCGACCAGCAGAAGAAGTTCCTCTGGCTCCACGGCTTCCTCGACCATGACTTCGATCTCGCCGACTGGGTCGATCCGCGTCCGCTCGCCGAAGCCCGGCGGCGTCTCGACGCCCGCCGCTGACCAGTTTTTCCAACCTCACGATATCAGGAGACGGCCTCATGCCGAATGACACCCCGACCGAAATCTGGTTCACCCGTTGCGGCGGCGCGACCGCCTCGACCATCGCGATTCAGAACGAGTGGCTCCAGGCCGAGTTTCCCGAAGGCAGCGACGTCAAGCTCTGCTCGCTGCTCGACAACCAGAACCCCGATATCCGGGAGTCGCATTTCGACCACAGCATCCCGTCGCTGTTCCGCGAGGGCGGCAATATTCCGCCGATCTGGACGCGGTCGAAGGGCGTGGACACGGTAACGCTGGGCATCACCTGGGTCGACGAGTACCAGACCATCGTCAGTCGGGCCGGCAGCGCGATCCGGAGCGTCGGCGATCTCGCCGGCAAGCGCCTCGCCGTGCCGCTCTACAAGAACGTGTCGATCGACTTCTTCCGCGGCTCGGCCTTTCATGGCTTCGCCAACGCGCTCGGTCTCGAAGGCCTCGGCCGTGACGACGTCGATTTCGTTGATGTGGAGATCGAGAGCCAGCGCGGCATGCGCCAGGGTGGACGTCCCTCGGGTGCCGCCGAACTCGACGCGCTGCGCACGGGTACCGTCGATGCCGTGTTCCTGCGCCAGGGCACCGGCTTGCAACTGTTCCAGGAGCAGGCGGCGGATTTACAGGTCGTGATCGACCTCTCCAACCACCCCGATCCCCTGCGCCGCGTCAATAACGGCACGCCGCGCCCGATCACGGTGCATCGCGACTTTCTGAACAGCCATCGCGATCTCGTCGTGCGTTACCTCGCGGTCCTGTTCCGCAGCGCCGCTTGGGCGGAAGCCCATCCACATGACGCGATCCGCCTGATCGCCAAGGAAGATGGTCGGGTCGGCGAGACGATTACGGCGGCGGCCTATCCGTTGCTGGCGACGAGCCTGACGCCCTCGCTCAGCGCGGCCTATATCGCAGGGCTCGACGCTCAGAAGAATTTCCTGCGCGACTGGGGATTTCTCGCCGACGATTTCGCGACCCGCGACTGGATCGTCGAGGGTCCGCTCGAAGAGGCAAGAGCCTTGGTCGCGCGCGAGGCTCGCTTCGCGGCGTGACGCGCCTGCTCTTTGATCGACAGCGTTACGTTGCCGCCAGAGGGCGTCGATTTGCGGGCGCGAAAGTCCGCGCGTCATCAGCTCGATCTTGCGCAACATGCCGTCGTTGC
>CAIUCF010000736.1 GCA_903897565.1 uncultured Rhodospirillales bacterium
GGCGGGCCTTTGCACCACATGGGAGAAGGCGGTCATGGCGAACCCCAATGTGACGACGGCCAAACCGGCGCAGCATGATCCGCTCGACGATGCCTTGAGCGACAGTTTCCCCGCCAGCGATCCCGTCGCGGCGGAGAGCCCGACGATCGCTGGGGAGCGGAACGCTGCCGGGCAGCGGCTGGAGCCTGATCCACGCCCTCGCGGTCGGCCGGCGAGGTCCCACAAAGCCTAGGGAAGTGGCGGTCCGGATCGCTGCGGCTGTCACGGCGGATCTACCTGCCCGCCTCGACCGCCTGCGCTGGAGCCGTTTCCATAGCCTTGTCGTCGTGGCGCTGGGGAGTGCATGGCTGCTGGACGGCCTGGAGGTCACCATCATCGGGTCGGTCGGACCGGGGCTTCAGGATCGGCGGTCGCTGGGACTGTCTCCGGGCGAGATCGGGTTGCTGGCGTCGGGTTACGTCGCGGGCGCCACAGCCGGTGCGCTCCTGTTCGGCTGGCTCGCAGATCGATCCGGGCGGCTCCTCGCCTTTCGTGTGACGCTCGTGACATATCTCGTCGGTGTCGCCGCCTCGGCGTTCTCCTGGGATTTCGCGAGCCTGGACTGGGCGCGTGTGGTCACGGGGGCTGGGATCGGCGGCGAATACGCCGCGATCAACTCTGCGATCGATGAGATCGTGCCGGCGCGGCTACGGGGGCGGGTGGCGCTTTATGTCAACGGCAGCTACTGGATCGGCGCGATCCTCGGCGCTGGGCTTTCCCTGATCCTGCTCGATACGCGCCTGGTCCCGGCGAACCTCGGATGGCGGATCGGGTTTGGGCTCGGTGGCAGCCTCGGCGTCGGGCTGCTGTTGCTGCGTCGCGGTATCCCGGAGAGTCCTCGCTGGCTCATCTGCCGCGGCCGTCTCGCCGAGGCGGAGCAGGTCGTCCGCAACATTGAAGCCGCCGCGACGCAACATTCGAGTCCACGTCCTGCGCCGACCGGAGGGTCGCCGAACATCGGTCCGCCAGCGGGCTGCGGGTTTCGGGGACTCATGGCGTTGGTATTCGGGCGCTATCGCGGCCGAGCGGTCGTGGTGCTCATTCTGATGATCGCGCAGGCATTCCTCTTTAATGCCCTGTTCTTCACATATGGTCTCGTGCTGACCGAGTATTATCAGGTCCCGACGGATCGGGTCGGGCTCTATATCCTGGCCCTGAGCATGGGCAATCTGCTCGGTCCGCTCGCCCTTGGCCGCTTTTTCGATACCATCGGAAGGCGGGTGATGATGACGATGACATTCGCCGCCACCGCAGTCCTGGTCGCAGCGACCGCTCTGGCGTTTGCCCGCGGCCATCTGTCCGGGATGACCCAAACCTGCTGCTGGATGGCGAGCTTCTTCTTCGCGTCGGCAGCGGCGAGCTCGGTCTATCTGAGCGCCAGCGAGAGCTTTCCCGTCGAAATCCGCGCGCTCGCGATCGCGTGCTTTTACGCCGCGGGCACCGCGCTCGGCGGGATCGCTGGCCCCTGGTTGTTCGGCGAGATCATCGGCACCGGCAGCCGGGGCATGCTGGCAATGGGCTATCTTCTGGCGGCGCTGCTAATGGCCGTGGCCGCGATCGTCGTGTGGAAATTCGGGATCGACGCCGAAAACCAGCCGCTCGAGGCGCTCACGCTCACCGCCGACGACCGGCCCTCCAGATGATCTTTCCCCTCAGCTGCCCTTGAGAATGAGGCGAATCTTGAC
>CAIUCF010000737.1 GCA_903897565.1 uncultured Rhodospirillales bacterium
CGCCTTGGCGGCGCTGAGCTTGTGATCGGCGGCGCCGTTCTCGAGGTTCAGGCCCATCAAGGTGTCGAAGATGCCGTAGAGCTTGCCCGGCGCGCCCGGTTTGCCGATGAGGTCCGCGGTGTCGCTATAGGAGGTGTAGGTCAGGCTGCCGTCGATGCTCGCCGCGAAATCCTTCGGGGACAGGTTGTAGTGCGGGGCGGCGAGCTTGATGAAATCGTCCTTGTTGGTGCTGAAGTACTTGACCGCCTTGTAGATGCCGATCAGGAACTTCTTGTACTTGTCCGGATTGGCCTTGAGGTCGTCCTGGCGGACGATGATGACGTCGACGATGTAGCCCGGATATTGCGCCGAGGAGATCAGCTCAGTCGGGTTACGGGTGGCGATCGTCTTCAGGGCCTGCGACAGGAACGGCTGGTAGGTCGCGACCGCGGTAATCGAGGGGTCGGCGAACACCGAGACCGTGTCGGCCGAGGCGATCTCCTTGAGCTTCAGATCCTTCAGCGTCAGCCCGACCTTCTTGAGCTCGAGTTGCAGCAGCAGCCGGGCCGGGATGTTCGGCTCCGAGGCGACGGTCTTGCCCTTGAGGTCGGCGACCGACTTGACCGAGCCGTCGGCGATGACGCCGTCGCCGCCGAGCGATTCGTCGATCGTGCCGATGATGATGCCCGGGGTGTTCTCGTCGCGCGGCCGGCCCTGGTATTCACCGGCGGTCCGCATGTCCATCTCGATGTCGCCGCGCGCCATCGCCGCCATGACGTTCGGGCGTTCGTCTTCGAACTTGATGTTGACCGAGATGCCGAGCGCCTTGAAGTAGCCGAGATCGGAGGCGACGAAGACCGGCGCGTAGCCGGACCAGGTCGGACACAGGATCCGGATCGTGTCGTCGGCCTTTGCCGACGCGCTCGCGAAGACGAGGCCTGTCGCCAAGCCTGCTGCTAGAATACCGCGCGTGATGTTCATGGCTTCCCCCGGCTGAAGTGTATGGCAATCAGCAGAGAGTGGGCGCGTTTAACATTTGAAAAAATCACGAATTTTCGAATGATACATCTAAAGATTTAGAAGTATCGCCGAGCGCACAAAATATGCGCATGTCCCTGCCCCTCCGGAGTGCGATTCCACCCATGCGCCATCTCGACAATATCGATCTTCGCCTGCTGCGGGTGTTCATGACCTTGGTCGATGCCGGCAATTTTGCCAACGCCTTGATCGCGCTCAACCTCTCGCAATCGACCCTCAGCACCCATCTGGCGACCCTGGAAAAGACCCTGGGTGGTGTGCTGTGCCTGCGCGGTAGGCGTGGTTTCCGCCTCACGCCGTTCGGCGAGGAAACCTACGCCGCGGCGAAGCGCTTGTTCGCCGATATCGACACGTTCCAGCAGCGCGTCGGCGGCTATAATGGCGAGTTGGTGGGACGGTTGCGGGTCGGGGTAGTCGACGGCGTCGTCACCAGCCCGCATCTCGGCCTGCAGAGCGTGATCAACCGCTTCATGACCCTCGGCTCGAACGTCTTCATCGATCTGCTGCTCGGCACGCCGCACGAGCTGGAACTGGCGATCACCAACGGCCAGCGCGATATCGTCATTGGCCCGTTCTCGCAGAAGGCGCCGAACGTGACCTATGTGCCGATCCACAACGAGCAGCATCTGCTGTATTGCGGGCGCGGCCATCCGCTGTTCGACGTGCCGGCGGCGATGATCACCCAGAACCTGATCGAGGGCGCACGGTTCTCGGTGCGGGGCTATCGCCAGCTCGACGATCTCTACCGCGTCGATCACCCGCGGGCGAGCGGCACCGTGATCCATATGGAGGCGCAGGTGATGCTGATCCTGTCGGGCCGCTTCATCGGCTTCCTGCCGCGCCATATCGGCGACAACTGGGTCGGGCAGGGCGCCATGCGGACCCTGAAGCCGGAGGCTTATCAGTTCAAGTCGATGCATTTCGCCGCCCATCCGCCGGGCGATCGCGACCGGCCGCTGCTGCGCGCCTTTCTCGATGCGCTGATCGCGCAGAGCGACAATCCTCCGGCGCCCCGGGTCGATCAGGCAGTGTAGACGGCACCGTCGCAGAAGCGGTCGTCGAGCATGGCGATCGGCTCGGGCTGGGCTGGAATCGTCCAGGGACCCTCATGCCCGCCCTCCTGCTTGATCGGGTCGACGGGAACGGCGACGCCCTCGGCGGTGGCGGCCTTGGCGTAGAGATCAGGGCGATAGACTCGCCGAGCCAGCGCTGCGGCGTCGACCTCCGGCGCGACGTAGCCCCAGCGCCGCATCTCGTGGATCATCCAGCGCGCGTGGGAGATCCACGGGAAGGTCGCGGCATGGCTGAAGAAGGTCGAGCGATCACTGTCACGGCTCCCCGGTTTGGCGGGCAGTGAGCCGCGGATCACAGCGGCGGTGACGCCGACATAGCGCTCGGCGGCGAGGGTCCGGGCGATTGCGGCAGACTCTCCCGGGTGGTCGCAAATCTGGGCGGCGCGCAGCAGGGCTCGCTGTACGGCGAGGAGTGTCGCCGGGTGGCGCTCGGCCCAGGCGCGGGAGACGGCGAGGCATTTCTCCGGGTGATGCGACCAGATCGCGCCGGTCCCGGCGACGATCCGTCCGGCGCCCGCGCGCTCCGCGACCTTGCCCCAGGGTGGGCCGGCGCAGAAGCCGCTGATGGCGCCCGCTTCGAGCGCGTCCACCATGTCTGCGGGCGGGATCACCGTCAGGTCGAAGACCTCGTCCGGCGCGATCCCGGCCGCTGCCAGCCAGTAGCGCAGCAGCAGATTATGGGTCGAGAGCGTGTGGACGACGGCAAGGCGCGGCTTCTCGGCGGGAGGATGCGTGCCGAGATGGTTCGCGAGGCGTCGTCCGGCTTCGGCCGCGGAAAGAAAGTGGCCGCCGGGGCGAAGCGGCGCCGCCAGAGCCGGGGAAAAGACGACAGTGTTGCCGCCGAGGCTCAGGC
>CAIUCF010000738.1 GCA_903897565.1 uncultured Rhodospirillales bacterium
CCGCCATGTACAGCGAGCCTTCCTCGATCAGCTGTAGATCGACGGTCAGGCCGAGATCCTTGTAGTAGCCGAGGTCACGAGCGAGGAAGAGCGGGCCGTAGCCGACCCAGGTCGTCATGCCAATGCTGATCGTCCCGGCCTGCGCGGGTGCGGTTGCGAGTTGCGCCGCGCCCAGCGCGACGGCCGCTACGGTTGCCAAGCGTCGAACTAACTTCATCGCCATTGAGTGCCCCCTGGTTTGGTTCAAGAATTCAAAAGCGCGGCGGCGACGGGCTTCGGCCAAAAACGGCTGGAGCGCTGTCTCGTCGCTGTCGCGCCGACCAGGAAAGCTAATCATCGCCCTTGCCTCAGGACTACTAGTCTTTTCAGTGTTTTTGGTTTTGAAAATCCTAGGTAGTTGGAGGCAATTTCTGCCCAAATTCTGAGCAATCGCTAGTCGACGCGCTTGACGCGTCGGTCGATGGCCGGGGCGACCATGCCGGGGATATAGGCGTCGGAGACGAAGGATCGGCAATGCGTCTCGAATGCCTGGATGAGGCGCGACTTCTTGGCGCGCGCCAGGGTAGCGGTGCCGATCACCATCGGGCGATGTTCGCCGGCGAGCCGGACGCGGACGACCCGGCGACCATCCATGGCCAGATCGGAGCGCGGACGGACATTGGCCAGGGTGTAGCCATAGCCATTGGCCACCATGGTGCGCACGACCTCCTGATAGGCTGAACGGGCGGCGATGGTCGGCTCCATGCCCTCCTTCATGAACAGCGCCAGGAAATATTCCCGGCTGATCGGCAGGTCGAGCAGGATCATCGGTTGACCGGCGAGCTCGGACAGGCTGATCGCCGACTGCTGGGCCAGAGGATGCGCCTCGCTGAGCCAGACATGGGGCGGCAGGCTCGCTAGCGGCGTGAACGCGATCCCCTCGGGGATCTGCAGGTCATAGGTGATGGCGATATCGATCTCGGCGCGGCGGATACCGTCGAGCAGGCGCTCCTGATCGTGATCGAAATGCCGGATCCGCGCGTTCGGGAAGGCCGAGGTGAAGGAATGGGCCAACTCGGGCATCACCATCGGCGCCAGGGTTACCAGGCAGCCGACGGCGAGCTCGCCGCGGACTTGGCCGCTGACGTCCGAGGCGAGGGTGTAGAGCGCCTCGGCCTGCTCGATCAGGTGCTTGGATTCCCGCAACAGCTCGCGCCCGGCTGGGGTCAGCGACAGGCCCTGGGCGTGATGGCGGATGAACAGCTGGACGCCGAGTTCCCGCTCGAGATGCGAGATCGCGGTCGAGATCGAGGGCTGGGAGATATTGATCCGCTCGGAGGCGAGCGTGATGCTGCCGGTCTCGCCGGCGGCGATGAAATATTCGAGGTGGCGAAGCGTGTAGCGCATGGGTCCTTCACACTGGCGGCATCCCGATCAGCTTGTCGAGCCCTTGAGCGCGATGGCCGCCTACTCGTCGCCGGGAACACCGTAAGAGGGCGCTCGCGAGGGATCGCGGGCGCGGGTGATGTAGTCTTCCAGCATCGGTTCGTACAGCTGCCACAGCGCCGCGAGCTGGGCGATCGGACCGTCCTCGGCCCAGTCGACGCGGAGATCGGCGACGGGCCAGGAGACGCCGGCGCGGACGATATAGAGTCCCGCCGAATGCACCGGGCCGGCTTCGCCGCCCGCAGCCAATCCC
>CAIUCF010000739.1 GCA_903897565.1 uncultured Rhodospirillales bacterium
ATAACAAGGGGACTTTGTTCAGGACCTCGTTCCGGACGCAACGCGGGGTTCCGGCGCCCGTTCGGGTGGGGCGCCGGTGGGTTGCCGCAGGCCGTCGGCTCAGACGCGAGCCGGGCGTCGCCGCCGCGCTGCGATCCCGGCGACGCCGGCGACCGCCGCCGCGAACATCGGCAAGGCTCCCGGGAGCGGCACCGCCGATATCCTGGAAACCTCGCTGTCGCTGAGCACGCCATTATAAAGCGCGATCTCGGCGACCTGCCCCGACGACCATTCTCCCTGGCCGCCCGCGACGACGTTATCGAGGAAGAAGTTCATGACGTTGTCGGGGTTGTTGATGTTCATCACCGACGTATTCGTCGTGAACTCGTGGGTGCCGTTGAGGTAGCCCTTGACGGTGCCGTCCGATGCGACGGTCAGCGCGACATCCGTGAAGGTATCGGTCGCGAAGATTCCCGGGCTGCCGGTGACGGGATAGACGTCGATCGTGTTCTCCGGATCGACATAGAAGCCGTTGTCGGATTGCCGGTTCTGGACGTCGACGAGACGGCGCCAGGCCCCGGTACGATCCGCCAGGCTGAACACCATGTTGACCGAGTAGTTGTCAGAGGCCAACAACCCGCCGGAATTGTCGAAGGTCAGGCCGGCTTGATCGGTCACCGGGCTGGACTGACCCTGGAAGCCATAGACGGTCCGCGTGTGACCGTTGACCGTGGCGGTCGTGAAGCCGCTCAAGCCGAGCGGGTCGGTTGCGACGAGGTCCGGCGCGCCGGAAACCGAAGAGGAAAAACTGTTGTTGAAGCCGTAGTCGGCGACCAAGGTTGCTGCCTGAGCAGCGCTCCCGGCGGCGGCGATGGTGAAACCGGCAACGGCTCCGATCGCCAGAAGATGCTTGCGCATGGTTACCCTCACCTAGGTAAGAGAAAGGCTCTTCGCCCTATTATAAAGTACTAACGACACCTTAACTTTCGCCTGAATCGGCCCCGGTCGCAATAACAAAATACCGCGCTTGCGCGATTTTACGGCGGGGGTCGGCGCGGACGGCGACGCAGCCGCAAGAATGCCGGCGGCCGTCCCGCCGCGATCGCCTTGGCTTCGTAGCGCGTCTGCGGCCAGTCATCGGGACGGACTCGCCAATCCGCCGGCCGCGTGGCAAGCCACTCGAAATCGGGGTGGCCGCAGGCGACGGCGAGCATGACCCGGAGATAGGGCACGTCGTCGGTGCCGAGCCGCAGCTCGGCGCCATCGACGAGCAGCCGCGACAAGGTGTCGAGGGTCTCCGGCGAGATCAGGCGGCGCTTGTGGTGCCGGACCTTGGGCCAGGGATCGGGAAAGAGGATGAAGGCGCGGTCGATCGATTGCTCCGGTAGCGCGTCGAGCAGCTCGCGGGCGTCCTCGGTATAGAGCCGGACATTGTCGAGCTCGCGGGATTCGAGTTCGCGCAGGCAGGTGACGATGCCGTTGCGGAATACCTCGCAGGCGATAATTCCGACGCCGGGATTGTGTCCCGCCTGCCAGACGACATGCTCGCCGGCGCCGAAGCCGATCTCGAGCCAGACCGCCGACGGCGGCGTCGCGAAGACGGCGCGCGGACCGCGGGTGCGCACGATGTCGAGATCGACGCTGCGCGTCGGCAGGGCATCGTCGAAGAGATCGCGCTGACCCGGCCGCAGCTTGCGGCCGCTGCGCCGCCCGAACGAGGCGATGCGGCGGGCGGGATCGTCTCCGGGCGGCGATTCAGGCGATGTCATGGACGCAGGGTTCCTCGGGCATTGTCTTGCCTCACCCAAAAAACACCCGCCATTCCCGCGAATGCGGGAAAGCGGAAGGACAAGATCGGCGCGCTCAAGCGCGAAATCATCGGCGAGTGTTTTGTAGCGATCTAATCGTTTCTTCCCTGCAGTTCTGGCAGTTGTTGTGTACCGCGTCCGGCCTAACCGAACCGACGGCATAGCCATGTCCAACATCGTGATGATCGTTCTCTGCATCACCGTCGCCGCGAATGTCATCGTCGGCCTTCTGCTCGCGCTTGCGGTCTGGCTTGAAAGCCGCAGGAGTCCCGGCGAGTTGGGCTGGGTGCTGTCTTATCCGCCGGGCGTTACCATTGACGGACTTCGGTCATGACGTTCAACGGTCACTCGCTCTGCTATCTGGCGACGCCCTACAGCAAATTCGATGGCGGTCCGGA
>CAIUCF010000740.1 GCA_903897565.1 uncultured Rhodospirillales bacterium
CGGCACTGGTCAGTCGCTCGGCCAGTTCGCCGGCAGCCTGCCGGTCGGCTGGGATACGTCGGTCTGGGGTGGTGGCGGCGGCCTCACGCCGTATCTGCTCGCCAATCTCGGGCCGGTCTACGCTGCGGGCCAGGCTTCGGCCACGACGCAATTCGCGCCGATTGCAACGGCGTCGCAATTCGAGGCGATGGGTCTGTCCGGCAATTATTATCTCG
Organism: uncultured Rhodospirillales bacterium; assembly: GCA_903897565.1. Lineage (GTDB taxonomy): Bacteria > Pseudomonadota > Alphaproteobacteria > ATCC43930 > CGMCC-115725 > CAIXXC01. Next base: position 216 of record CAIUCF010000740.1, read on the forward strand.
CCGCAAATCTCGATTTCACGAACCTCACCTACACGCCGATCGGCGCGTTCGGCGGTGCGCTCGAGGGCGGTGGTCATTTCCTCTCAGCGATCTCGATCAACGATACGACCGACAATTCAGTCGGAATTTTTACCAGCCTGTCGGGCACGTTCGAGAATGTGACGATCAGCAATTCAATTGTGACGATCTCGCCGTCGAATAACCAGTTTCCGCAGAGATACGGCATCCTCGCCGGCACGCTCGCCGGGGCGAAGATCTCCAATATCACGCTGTCGGGGGATGCCATTACCGATGGCGGAAACGCGACCAACGCCCAGTATGTCGGCCTGCTCGCCGGGCAGGGCGGTCTCAGCGAGGCCCCAGACACCCTCAGTGGCATTACGATCACCAATGGGCTCGTCTCGCTGACCGGTACCACCGGCGTTACATCCGTTGGCGGTGTAATCGGCGACGAGAGCCATGCGACGGTTTCTCTGGTTTCGGTCAACTCGACCGTCATCTCGGTGGCCTCGACCCTATCGGGCAGCGATGCCGGCGGAGTCTTTGGCCGCTTCGCAGGCGGCTCGAGCCTCACCAGCGCCACGGTCACAGGCCTCAGCCTTTCCGGCAGCGCCAGCTACATGGGCGGCATCGTCGGCGATAATTTCGGCTCGGTCATCTCCGCGCTCGGTACCAGCATCTTCGTCTCCTATGCCGGCGGCAACAGCGGCACGATGGATATCGGCGGTCTCGTCGGCTCGAACGAGAGCGGCGGCGTGATTACGGGATCGAGCCTGAATACGAGCTTCCTGGTCAGCTTCGCCGGCACCGCCGGCACGCCGGCCAATCTCGGCGGCCTAGTCGGCGCCAATGCCGGGTCGATCACCAGTTCCGGCGTCTCGGACGGCACGGTATCACTCTCCGATTCCGGTACCGGCGCCGCCGGGTCGCACAAGGTCGGCGGCTTCGTCGGCGACAACACCGGCAGCATCACGGGCGCGGAGCCATCGCCGAGCGTCAACGGTGTCGCCGTCACCGTGACGACGACCGGGGCCAGTCTCACCGCCGAGATCGGCGGCGCGGTCGGCGCCAACGAGAGCGGGGCCACGATCAATGCCGTCGCCACGGCGGTAACGGTCACGGCGAGCATGGTCGGGTCCCTCAGTTCCGCCTATGTCGGCGGCATCGCCGGTCTCAACGCCGGCACGATCAGCGGCCAATCCTTCGCCGATGGCGGACTGACCGTTTCGGTCACGAGCGGCACCGCGAATGTCGGCGGCCTCGTCGGCAACAACGAATCGACCGGTGTCATCGTCCAGTCCTATGCGCTCGACAACGTCGTCGCCATCGCCGCCAATGGCAGCGACGGCGGTCTCGTCGGCGCCAATCATGGCGGCTCGGTCGACCAGAGCTTCGCCTCCGGCGCCGTCACAGGGACTGGGAGCACCTTTCTCGGTGGCTTGGTCGGCTATAATTACGGCACCATCACCAACAGCTTCGCGATCGGCGCGGTCAGCGGGAATGGCAGTGTCGGCGGCTTCGTCGGCGGCAATGATCAGTTCTCGCTTGGAAACTTCTTCTTTGTCGGGTCGATCGACAGCAGCTACGCGCTCGGCATCGCACCGAACGGCTTCGCCGGCACCGTTATCGCCGGTTCGATCAGAAATTCGTTCTGGGATACCGCGACCTCCGGCGTAACCCACGACGGTTCAGGCGGCACCTCGACCGGGGTCACCACCGCGACCTTGCAGGCGACGAGCCTAGGTGCCGCATGGTCGACGCCGACGGGCCTCTTTCCCTATCTCAACTGGCAGGTCACGTCTGGCACAGCCGAGGCGGTGCAGGGCACTGTCACCGGACCGACCGTGGCAGGGCTCGGCGTCGGCGTGATCGCCGGCGGCACGACGCCCAGGTCGCTGTTGGTGGGCAACAACGGTATTCAGACCTTCGCCGACGGCTCTTATTATGGGCTGTTCGCGCCCGGTACGATCAACGGCGTGGCC
>CAIUCF010000741.1 GCA_903897565.1 uncultured Rhodospirillales bacterium
AGGAGATCGAGCTCTCCGACAAGTTCGAGAACATGGGCGCCCAGATGGTGCGCGAAGTGGCCTCGAAGACCAACGACCTCGCCGGTGACGGCACGACGACCGCGACCGTCCTGACCCAGGCGATCGTCAAGGAAGGCGTCAAGGCGGTTGCCGCCGGCCTTAACCCGATGGACCTGAAGCGCGGCATCGACCTCGCCGTCGCGGCGGTCATCGCCGATGTCGAGAAGCGCTCGCGCAAGGTTGCCACCAACGCCGAGATCGCCCAGATCGCGACGATTTCCGCCAATGGCGAGACCGCCATCGGCGAGATGATCGCCCGCGCGGTCGAGAAGGTCGGCGATGACGGCGTCATCACCGTCGAGGAAGCCAAGGGCCTCGACACCGAACTCGACGTCGTCGAGGGCATGCAGTTCGATCGCGGCTATCTCTCGCCCTACTTCGTGACCAATGCGGAGAAGATGATCGCCGAGCTCGAGAGCCCCTACATCCTGCTGCACGAGAAGAAGATCTCCTCGCTGCAGGCGATGCTGCCGGTGCTCGAAGCCGTCGCCCAGTCGGGCCGGCCGTTGCTGATCATCTCGGAAGACATCGAAGGCGAGGCTCTGGCCACCCTGGTCGTCAACAAGCTGCGTGGCGGCCTCAAGGTCGCGGCCGTCAAGGCGCCGGGCTTCGGTGATCGCCGCAAGGCAATGCTGGAAGACATCGCCATCATCACGGCGGGTCAGACCATCAGCGACGAACTCGGCATCAAGCTCGAAGACGTCGGCCTGGAAATGCTCGGCACCGCCAAGCGCGTCGTCATGACCAAGGAAACCACCACCATCATCGATGGCGCCGGCAAGAAGGTCGATATCGACGCCCGGGTCGCCCAGATCCGCGCCCAGATCGTCGAGACCACCTCCGACTACGACAGCGAAAAGCTCCAGGAGCGTCTGGCCAAGCTGTGCGGCGGCGTCGCCGTGATCAAGGTCGGCGGCGGCTCCGAGGCCGAAGTCAAGGAGCGCAAGGACCGGGTTGACGACGCGGTTCACGCGACCCGCGCCGCGATCTCCGAAGGCATCGTCGCCGGCGGCGGCGTGACCCTGCTCTACGCCATCAAGGCGATCGACGGCCTCAAGTCGGCCAATGCCGATCAGCATGCCGGCATCAACCTGGTGCGCAAGGCGCTGCAGGCGCCGGTGCGGCAGATCGCCGAGAACTCAGGCGTCGATGGCTCGATCATCGTCGGCAAGCTGCTCGACTCGACCGACACCAACTGGGGCTACGACGCCCAGAAGGGTGAGTTCACCGACATGATCAAGGCCGGCATCATCGATCCGGCCAAGGTTGTGCGCGTTGCCCTCCAGGACGCGGCCTCGGTCGCCGGCCTGCTGATCACCACCGAGTGCATGATTGCCGAGAAGCCGAGCGCCGCTGGCGAAGGCGGCGGCGGCAGCCACATGGGCCCGATGAGCGGTGGCATGGGCGGCATGGGCGGTATGGGTTTCTAAAACCCAAGCATCCGCGAAAGAATAGGGGTCCCGGTCGGCAACGACCGGGACCCATTTTCATGTTGTCGATCGCCTGTCCGAGACCGGTTCACAGAACATCCTGCCACCGGTATGCGTCCCATTCGAGGCGCAGCTGGTAGATCTCCGCGGAGATCAGCGACGAGAGCCTTTGATAGCGTTCGCTCAACTCGGGCCGATCAGCGGGATCGGCGTTGGTCAGCCACGGGTCGAGCGGCTCCGTGACGTCATCGCGGAACAGCGCTAGGCAGGCGTAGAGCGTGGCCAGAGTTTCCCGCTCACCCTCGTCGGCGGCTGCTTGCCGTGCCGCACGCAGGACAGTTTTCATCCCCGGCTTCGCCAAAGGCAGCCGGGCGGCCGGCATGATGAAGGCGGGGTAGGCCCCAAGTAGGCGGGAATACTCGAGAATTGCGGCCAGCCCTGTCAGCCGCTGGTGTCCGACGCCTGCGCTTGCCGCCAAGACGAGCTTCCTCAGGGAATAGTTCTGACCATCATGGGTAGCAACGACCGGCGGCCGTCAAATATCACGAACACGCCTCTCTTGGTCGAATAGCGCCAATATTTGCCCGGGCTTCGGAGATCACCAGGAGCGACCGGGCTCGCGGGGCATAACTCTCGTTAGCATGAGTATGCCGAGCGAGATGACTTGGGTGTCGGCATAGGGCAGGATCGGGCCCGCGGCGCCGCGCCCGCGCGTCAATCCTGAGCTTTGCGGCGGACCTCAGACGGCGTCAGGCCGTAATTGTCCCGGAAATCCTTGCTGAAGTGGCTTGAGCTGTTCCAGCCGCAATCGAGCGCGATCTCGGTGACGCTGACGCTGTCGCCGCTTGCGCGCAATCGCGCCAATGCCCGCTCCAGTCGAAGCCTTTTGAGGAATTCGAGCGGCGTATACCCGCGAAATTCCCTGAACAGCCGAAACAGATTGCGCGGGCTGGTCCCCGCCGCTTCGGCAACCAGCTCCGCATCGAATGCCCGCCGCCAGTTCTCAACGAGAAACGCCTCCGCGCGCCGGACACGAGCGGGGGCGACGGACTTCGCTGCGACCGTCGCGATCGACGGGGTCGGTAAGGGAGAGGCGATCAACAGCGCCGTAATGAGGGCCCGCTCCAGCTCCTCGATCAATCCGGCCGGCGCGACAGGCTCGGTTTGCGACAGCAGGGCCAGCATGCTGCGCATCGTATGCAGGAAATTCTGGCCGACCAGGGTCGTGAGGTCGAGGCGATGGTGGAAATCAAGATCGCCCAAGGCCGGGCCGTCGTTTAGCGCCTCCAGCTTTTCGGTCAACAGCCGTTTTGAAACCAGATAAGTCAGGATGGCCGCGTCGGGCGAGCTTTCGACGGCGACGGCGCCGGTCGAGATACTGCCGGCAGAATGGTCGACACGTGTCGTGCTGCCCCGACTGGAGACCATGAGGTGCCCCGCAAGCACCAGCTTCACCCGAAGGAAGTCGGTCTCGGGAAAGACGATGGACATGGCCCGGCCATAGGCGCTGTAACCGTACCGAGTGTGTGCGAGAGACACCCAGTTTACGATGGCTTCGTCACCGGCCGGTGCATCGCCGACCATGATGACCTCGCCACCGTGGTGCGAGGTAACGAATTCCCTAATCGTCGCAGCGTCGGTCGTTCGCAGAGCCGGGTAGTTGTTTAACGGGCAATCTATGATCATCACGCTCGGGGTCAGTCGGGCGTCGAATGTGCCCGCGCAGGAAGGGAGTCCGTCTATTGACATCCTGCGCCTGATCAACTCAATTACGAAACAATATAATGCGGGAATCCCTTGAACAAAATGTCGCTATTATTCGATAATGTCTCTATTTTTATACGATAAATTCAACAATAATTTGAAATAATCAAATATCACTTAATCTATATATCGATTAATAGATATTCCTGAAATTCAGGACGATCCTGAATATTTAAATCTCCATTTTTTGAGAAGATTCAAATCATTACGAGAGTGCACTCCCATAATGATTTGCGATATTTATCCGACTCCAGATCGGATTCTTGGCTTGAGCACTGCCGGCTGGCGAGCCCGTTTCTCGATTGTTGGCAGACCCACCCGCAGCCTAAAGCAGCAATCCCAACTGCCGTTCGGCCTCGTCCGGCTCCTCGCCGAGCGCGGAAAGCGTCACGCCGAGCAGGCGTATTCCCCTTTCCACGGGGAAAACGCCCTCGAGCAGCGCCACGGCGATCCGCATCACCTCGTCGCGGCTGGCAACAGGGACCTGACCAGTCCGGCTGCGCGTGATCTGCTGAAAATCGGCGAACTTGACCTTGAGGGTGACCGTGCGAGCCCGCATCTCACCACTGCTGAAATAGCGCCAGACCTTGTCGACGATCGGCGCCAGCGCGGCACTCGCCTCGTCGAGGCTCGCCAGATCGGTGAAGAAGGTGTTCTCGGCGCCGACCGATTTGCGGATCCTGTCCGGGCGTACCGGTCGTTCGTCGATACCGCGGGAAATCCAATAATAATAGGCGCCGGATTTGCCGAAATGCTCGCGCAGGAAGGCCAGCGTCTGCCCGCGCAGGTCGAGTCCCGTCTCGATGCCGAGCCGGTTCATTTTCGCGGTCGTCGCCGGGCCGACGCCATGGAAGCGGCCGACCGGCAGGTCCTCGACGAAGCCGGGCCCCATCTTCGGGGTGATGACGAACAGCCCATCCGGCTTGCGGTGATCGGAAGCGAGCTTGGCCAGGAACTTGTTGTAGGACACTCCCGCCGAGGCGGTGAGGTTGGTCACGGCGCGGATCCGGGCGCGGATCGCCTCGGCAATCTCGGTCGCCGAGGCGATGCCCTGAAGGTTCTCGGTGACGTCGAGATAGGCCTCGTCGAGCGAGAGCGGCTCGATCCGCGCG
>CAIUCF010000742.1 GCA_903897565.1 uncultured Rhodospirillales bacterium
AGATCGTGATGGACCGGCCTATCGCCAGTTCTGGGACGCGCTTCGCCGTGGGGAATTCCAGGCGACCCAATTCAAGCGGATCGGCAAGGGCGGCAAAGAAATCTGGCTGGAGGCCTCCTACAATCCGATTCTCGCCGCAGGCGGACGTGTCGTCAAAGTCGTCAAGTTCGCAACCGACATCACGGCGCAGAAGACCGTCACCGCCGATATGCTTGGCAAGATCGAGGCGATCGGGCGCTCGCAGGCTGTAATCGAGTTTGACCTGAACGGCGATATCCTCGACGCCAACGAGAATTTCCTGACGGCGATGGGGTACCGTCTCGACGAAATCAAAGGTCGCCATCACAGCCTGTTCGTCGAACCCGGCTACCGCGACGGCGCCGAGTACCGGTCGTTCTGGGAGAAGCTGCGGCGTGGTGAATACCAGGCGGCCCAATTCAAGCGCATCGCCAAGGGCGGCAGGGAAGTCTGGCTCCAGGCATCCTATAATCCCGTCATGGATGCCAATGGTCGTCCGTGCAAGGTGGTGAAGTTCGCGACTGATCTCTCGGGCCGTAAGGCCGAGAACGCTGCGCTCGCCCAGGCATTCGAGAGTGGCGTCAAGGGCATGGTCGGCGCGGTGTCGGCTTCGGCCGAGGGCATGGAGGCGACGGCGCAGCTGCTGGCCGCGGCCGCCGAGCAGACGACCCAGCAATCCCATACCGTGGCCGCAGCGACCGAGGAACTCTCGGCGAGCGTCAACGAGATCGCCCGCCAGATCGACCAGTCCAACCGGGTTATCGGCTCAGCCGTAACCCAGGTTCGCAGTTCGGAGGCGATGGTCGACGCTCTGGTGGCTGCGGCCGAGAAGATCGGCAATGTCACCAAGATGATCAACGACATCGCCAGCCAGACCAATCTTCTGGCGCTCAACGCGACGATCGAGGCCGCGCGTGCCGGAGAAGCGGGCAAGGGGTTCGCGGTCGTCGCCTCCGAGGTCAAGTCGCTGGCGACGCAGACGGCGAAGGCGACGGATGAAATCGCGGCACAGATCCGCGAGATCCAGGATTCGAGCCATACGACCGCGGCCGCGATCCGGGATATCGGCAGGATCGTGTCGGAGGTCAGCGAGATCACCACCTCGATTTCCGGCGCGGTCGAGGAGCAATCGGCGGCGACCCAGGAAGTCTCATCCAACATCGGCGGCGTCTCGGCCGCTGCCGGCGATACCGGCCGCTCCTCCGCGGAAGTCCTCAACGTCGCGCAGGTGCTTTCGCAACAGGCGGCGGAACTCGGGACACGGGTGGACAAGTTCCTTGCCGAGGTGCGGGCGATGTAGCCGACCCCGTATGGGCACCGGGGCGGCTCAGGCCGTCCCGATCGCGTCTGACGGGTCCCGGGGTGTGAAGGACCGATGTTTCACGTGAAACATTTGGCGACGCGGGCGGCGGAAAAGGGTCAGCGGTTGCCTCGATGATCCGACGTAATGACCGCGCGGGTCGGACAAGCCGGAGGATCGTGGAATGCGCCGCGCTTTTCCGCGTTCATTGCCGCAACACCCGTTTGAATTGGTGCCCGCCGACGTTGCGGATCGACGTTACGATTGGGGTGGCTAAGGTAGCGAAAGACCCCGACTAGGTTGCCCAGCGTCCGTACCTAGACGAAGGCGAGGTAAACTCGTGCCGACAGCAGGATAAATCGGCTCGCCGGACTCTCCCGCTTTGACCCGCTGCCCCATTCTGAGTAATGTCCGCGCCATTATGAATTCGGCATCTGAACACAGCTTCGACGTCATCGTCGTCGGCGGCGGGCATGCGGGTTGCGAGGCGGCGGCGGCCTCGGCGCGAGTCGGCGCACGCACGGCTCTGGTGACGCATAAGCGCGCCACGATCGGCGAAATGTCTTGCAATCCGGCGATCGGCGGGCTCGGCAAGGGTCATATCGTGCGCGAGATCGACGCGCTCGACGGCGTCATGGCGCGGGTAATCGACCGCGCCGGCATTCAGTTCCGCATGCTGAACCGCTCCAAGGGCGCAGCCGTGCGCGGGCCGCGTGCCCAGGCCGATCGCAAGCTCTATCGCCTGGTGATGCAGGAGATCCTCGGCGCGTATCCAAACCTGACGATCATCGAGGGTGGGGTCGAGGATCTGATTCTGGATGATAGCCGCCGGGTCGGCGGGCTCACCCTCGGCGATGGCCGCGCCATTCGCGCCCCTAGGGTCGTCGTGACGACGGGCACCTTCCTTGCCGGTGTGATGCATTGCGGCCTCGACACCAGGCCGGGCGGGCGGGTCGACGAGGCGCCGGCGATCGGGTTGTCGCAGACCCTGCACCGGCTTGGCTTCGCCATGGGACGGCTCAAGACCGGCACGCCGGCGCGGCTCGACGGCAAGACGATCGACTGGGCGAGCCTGGGGCCGCAGGACGGCGATGATCCGCCGGAGCCGTTCTCGTTCCTGACCGACAAGATCCGCGTGCCGCAGATTCGCTGCTTCATCACCGGCACGACCGTCGCGACCCACGAGTTGATCCGCGCCAATCTCCATCAGGCGCCGATGTATTCAGGGCAGATCCAGGGCGTCGGCCCACGCTATTGCCCGTCGATCGAGGACAAGGTCGTGCGCTTCGCGGAGCGCGAGCGCCACCAGATCTTCCTCGAACCCGAAGGTCTCGACGACGACACCGTCTATCCCAATGGGATTTCGACCTCGCTGCCGGCCGATGTCCAGGCGGCGATGCTCAAGACCATTCCCGGGCTCGAGCACACGCGGATGATTCGGCCGGGCTACGCCATCGAGTATGATTACGTCGATCCCCGCGAATTGCTGCCGACCCTGGAAACCCGCCGCGTGCCGGGTCTGTATTTTGCCGGCCAGATCAACGGCACGACGGGTTACGAGGAAGCGGCGGGGCAGGGGCTGGTCGCCGGCCTCAATGCCGCGCTGGCCGCTGGCGGTTCCGCGCCCTTCGTGGTCGATCGTGCCGACGGCTTCATTGGTGTCATGATCGACGATCTGGTGACACGCGGCGTCACCGAGCCCTATCGCATGTTCACCTCGCGCGCCGAGTACCGGCTGTTGCTGCGCGCCGACAACGCCGATCGCCGGCTGACCGATCGCGGGATCGCGATCGGCTGCGTTGGCGCGGCCCGCGCCGATCATTGGGGCGCGAAGAAGCAGGCGCTCTCCACGGCCTCGGCATTGGTGAAGTCGCTCGCCATGACGCCGCCGGCGCTGAAGCGCCATGGCGTCAACGTCAATGCCGATGGCCAGCTGCGCTCGGCCGCGGCACTGCTCGGCCATCCCGACATGGATCTGGCGCGACTGTCGGCTATTTGGCCTGAATTGGCCGGCATTCGCCCCGATGTTGCCGAGCAGATCGAAATCGATTGCCGCTACGCCGGCTACCTCGATCGCCAGGAGGCTGATATTCGCGCCTTCCGCCGCGACGAGGCGCTGAGCCTGCCGGTGGACCTCGACTATGCCGCGGTCGGCAGCCTCTCGAACGAGATCCGCGCCAAGCTGGCTGCGGCGCGGCCGACCACGCTCGGCGCCGCGGGTCGTATCGCCGGGGTCACACCGGCGGCTTTGGTGGCGCTGCTGAAATTCGTCAGGCGCGAGCCGGCTCGGTTGTCGGCGTAGGATGATCATCGTCGAGACCGATCGCCGGAGAGAACGTGCTGGATTGCTGCGTCGCTTCGCGCCTCGCAATGACGAAATAGGACTTCCTTTCTCCGTCATTGCGAGCGCAGCGAAGCAATCCAGGGGCGCGTGTCCGGTCTCCCCGGCAATGTTTCACGTGAAACAATGACCGGACCGAGCGAAAAAGCCGCAAAGGCGTTGCGAGGCTTCGGCGTCACCCCGGAGATCGAGGGGCGGCTGTCCGTCTATGTCGACTTGCTGGCCAAGTGGAATCCGAAGATCAATCTGGTCGGGTCGAAGACCCTGGATGATCCCTGGACGCGACACATCCTCGACTCAGTCCAGCTCAGGCCCTTCATGCCGGCGACGCCCTGCACCCTGGTCGATCTCGGCAGCGGCGCCGGGCTGCCGGGGCTGATCCTGGCGATCCTCGGCGTCGGCGACGTCCATCTCGTCGAATCCGACGCCCGCAAATGCGTCTTCCTGCGCGAGGCGGCGCGGGTAACGGCGACGCCGGTGACGATCCATAATCTGCGACTCGAGGCGCTACCGGCGATCGCCGCCGATGTCGTCACTGCCCGCGCCCTGGCGCCGCTTGACGAATTGCTGCCGATGGTCGCGCGATTCCTCAAGCCCGCGGGCAGGGCCGTGCTATTAAAGGGCGCACGCTGGGCGGAGGAATTGACCACCGCGCATAAATCCTGGCACATGGCGGTCAGCGACCATCCCAGCGTCACCGATCCCGCTGCGCGCATCTTGTTAGTGGAGTCACTCTCCCGTGGCTGAAGACCCGATCCGACATATGCCCGTGCCTCTGCCCAAGACGCCGCGCGTCTTCGCTATCGCCAACCAGAAGGGCGGGGTGGGCAAGACCACGACCGCCGTCAATCTGGCAACCGCGCTGGCGGCCGCGGAAAAGCGCGTGCTCCTGATCGATCTCGACCCCCAGGGCAACGCAAGCACCGGGCTGGGGATCACGCCCCGCCAACGCGTCGTCACCACCTATGACGTCATCATGGGCCAGGACGAAATCGGCGCCGCGCTGGTGGCGACGACGGTGCCGGGCCTGCAGCTGGTGGCGTCGTCGGTGGCGCTGGCCGGCGCCGAGGTCGAGCTCGTCAATGTCGAGCGCCGCGAGTTCCGCCTGCGCGACGCGCTGTCCCGGCTCAACATCGTCTATGACTATGTGCTGGTCGATTGCCCGCCGTCGCTGGGTCTGCTCACTCTCAACGCCATGGTCGCGGCGAGCGCGGTGCTGGTGCCGCTGCAATGCGAGTTCTACGCGCTCGAAGGCCTCAGCCATCTCGTGCGCACCATCGATCGCGTCAAGCAGCACCTCAATCCCAGCCTCGATATCCAAGGTGTGGTCCTGACGATGTTCGATAAGCGGAACAATCTCTGCGATTCGGTCGCCGAGGACGTCCGCGGCTATTTCGGCGACAAGGTCTACAACACCACGATTCCGCGCAACGTCAAGGTTTCGGAGGCGCCGAGCTACGGCAAGCCCGTGCTGCTCTACGACTGGCGCTGCGCCGGGGCGCAGGCCTATATCCATCTCGCCAGTGAAGTCCTGTTCCGCGAGCAGGATTACGCCCAGGCCCTGATCTAGGTTCGATATCGGAACGCCTCCATGACGCCGATCTCGCCACATTCTAACCTCGTCATCCCCGCGAAGGCGGGGATCCATTGGGCCAACACCCGGTCTCGGGGATGTATGGATCCCCGACTTCGCGGGGATGACGGCGGAATAGCCGTTTTAAATCAATATATTAGAGGAATAATCGCCGGTGGCTGACGACGGAAAACGCCGCACCCTGGGCCGGGGCTTGTCCGCCCTGTTCGGCGAGGACGCCGACGCGCCGCCCGAGACGCGCAAAGCCACCCGGGCGATCCCGATCGAGCAGATCCGCCCGGGACGCTATCAGCCGCGCCGGCATTTCGACCCGGACGCGATCGCCACCCTGGCGGCCTCGATCCGCGAGAAGGGCATCCTGCAGCCGCTGCTGGTGCGGCCGCTGCCCAACCTTCCCAATACCTATGAGCTGATCGCCGGCGAGCGGCGCTGGCGTGCAGCGCAGCAGGCGCAACTGCACGAAGTCCCGGTATTGATCCGCGATCTCTCCGATCGGGAGACCCTGGAGATCGCGCTGATCGAGAACCTCCAGCGCGAGGATCTCAATCCCATGGAAGAGGCGGATGCCTATGCGCGGCTGATGGCGGAATTCCAGCACACCCAGGACGAACTCGCCCGCGCCGTCGGCAAGTCACGGAGCCATGTCGCCAATACCCTGCGTCTGCTCGCCCTGCCGGAGCCGGTGCGCGAACATCTCGCCGAGGGCCGCCTGAGCGCCGGTCATGCCCGCAGCCTGATCGGCCTGGATCGGGCCGAAGATGTCGCCCGCGACATCATCGCCCGCGGCCTCAATGTCCGCCAGACCGAAGCGCTCGCCCAGCGCCTGCGCCAGCCCGTAACGACCCCGGCGGCTAAACCGGCGCCGTCATTGCTCGACGCCGACACGATCGAACTCGAACGCCTCGTCTCCGCCGGCCTCGGCCTCGGCGTCAAGATCCGCCACAAGGGCAGCGGCGGCGAAATCCTCATACAGTACAAGAACTTCGACCAGCTCGACCACCTCATCCGCAAGCTGAGCTAATTAAGCTATGGGGTAACAGCGCCAGCGGCTTCCGCGCCCTTGGCCACGCTTGTGAAGCATCCCGTAACGCGTTACGCTTCGTGAACGATTCTTATCGAGGGCGATGACGATGGCTGCGGCCGATAGAATGAAGGCGATGCGTGAGAGGCGGCGACAGGAAGGGCTCCGCGAAATCCGGATGATCGTTCCGGACGCCCGCGCCCAGGCGGTTCGCGCCCGTGTCGCGCGACAAGTATCCGCACTTCCGCAACAGGGCGAACGCGACGCGCTGGATTGGATTGAGGCGGTCGCGGAATTCGATGAGGCGCGGTGACATCGTGACGGTCGCCGCATCGGGTGACTACGGGAAACCCCGGCCGGCGGTGATCGTTCAGACCGACGCTTTCTCCGAGCAACATGGTTCCGTCGTTGTGTGCCAGATGACGACGACCCTGGCAGACGCCCCCGATTTCCGCGTCACCATCGAACCGAGCGTCGAGAACGGGCTGAAGGAGCGGTCCCAGATCATGGTCGACAAGCCGGTCACGATTCGCCGTGAACGGATTGGCCGACGTATCGGACGCCTCAATGCCGACGAAGTGGTGCGCCTCGATATCGCGCTGGCCTTCGTCATGGGCCTTGCGGACTGATCCTCAGCCTTTCGGCTTCGGTATCCGCCCCAGGCTGAGCAGCGCCTGGCGGCAGATCGTGTCCTCGGGGAAGCCGGTGCGCTTGCAGTTGAGCTCGGCGGTATTGAGCAGGCTCAGCATGCGTTCGATCCGCACCGGCGGCCACGCGCGCAGCTGCGAGCGGAAACGGTCGACCAGCTTGAAGAACAGCGGCGGGCGGATGCCCCTGATCACCGTGTCGAGGCTTTGCCCGGCGGCGAGGTGACTGGCGGCGAGGTGAAGCTTGTGGCCATGGCGCAGCGCCGCACGCAGAATGGTGACGGCGCTGGTACCTTCCAGGAATAAGCGATCGAGGCCTTCGGCCGTGGCGCGATATTCGCCGTCGAGCGCGTCATAGATGACGTCGTCGAGCGCCAGCGTACTGGAATCGCCGATCGAGGCGACGACGTCGGCGAATTTCAGGCTGCCGCCGTCGCCGGCGAGCAGGGTCAGCTTTTCCAGCTCCTGGCGCGAGACCATGCGGTCATTGCCGAGATGGCTGACGAGATACTGCACCGAATCCTCGTCGATGCGGATGCGATGGCCGGCCATGGTGTCACGGATCAGGCGTGCGACCTCGGCCGGGCCGTCGGCGTAGCAGGGGATCGCCACCGCCATGGCCGCGGCCTCGCAGGCCTTGCGCAAGCTGGAGCGGGCGTCGAGCCCACCGGCTTCGAGCACGATCAACGCATCGCCGCGCGGCAGAGTCAGGATGTAATCGATGGTCTTGGCCAGTGCGTCGCCGGCCTCGCGGACCCGGACGACGCGGCGGCCGCCGATCAGGCTGAGGCTGGAATACTCATCGGCGAGCCGAGCCGGGTCCTGGCGGGCCTCGTCACCGCTCATCTGGGTCAGGCGGAAGGGGTCGTCGGCAGCGCCACCGAGAATGCCGCGGGTGATCGTCTCGGCGCGTTCGCGGACCAGACCCTCGTCGGCGCCGAAGATCAGGGCGACGGCAATGTCCTGGGGCGGTGCCCGCAGAAAGGTCGGGATCTGCGCGGTGCTGAGCTTCACGACGCCGGCGGCGCGTCCTTGAGCAGCAGCGCGATGCGGGCGTGGATATCGTCGGCGAGTTGCTCGACCGCGCGCATTTCGCCGGATTCCTTGGCCGTGGTGTTGGCATAGGCGTCGGGCATGTCGTCATAGAACGTCGTGCCCAGCGAGCTGCCCTTGCCGACGATCTTGCGGTCGGACAGCCTGCGCAGGGTCCAGGCTCCGGTCAGGTTGACCTGGGTCTGGGCGATGGTGCCGTCGTTGCGATATGCGAGGCCGATCGAATCCTCGCTGAGGTCGACATGAAGCTGGTAGGCCGCTGCCGCCTCGCCGCCGGGGTTGAAGCCGTCGCGCAGGTGATTGGTCAGGACGACGCCGAGATGATCGTTGACCTGATCGACGGCGACGGAGGCCAGCACCGGGTCGGTGAGCTGGTCATGGGCCTCGTAGAGCGGCGAGAAACCGCAGGCGCCGAGCACGAGGCAAAGGCCTCCGGCAAGCGCGGCGCGGCGCAGCGTTCTAGCCGACGACATTGATGAGCCTGTTGGGCACGACGATGACCTTCCGCACGGGGCGTCCCTCGAGCGCCCGTTCGACCGCCGGCAGGGCGAGGGCGGCCGAGCGAGCATCCTCCTCGGCGATGTCGCGGGCAAGCTCGATCGTGCCGCGCAGCTTGCCGTTGACCTGAACGGCGTAGGTGGCGGTATCGTCACGCAGCAGATCGTCCTGTGCCACCGGCCAGGGCTGGTCGACCAGCAAATCGCCATGGCCGAGCAGGTGCCACAGCTCCTCGGCGAGATGCGGCATCATCGGCCCGAGCAGGATGACCATGGTGTCGAGCGCTTCGCGGATGCCGGCGGCGTCGAGTCCGGCGATCTTGTCCTCGAGGTGGTTGGAAAGCTCGCGCAGCCGGGCGACGCCGCGGTTGAAGCGGAAATTCTCCAGATCCTCGGTGAGGGCGGCGATGGTCTTGTGCAGGAGGCGCCGCGACTCGGCTGTCCCGGTCGCTGGGGTGCCGACCGGGGCGGCCTGCTCGAGATGATCGACCACGAGGCGGAACAGCCGGTTGACGTAGCGCCAGATGCCCTCAATGCCCGAGGCCGTCCATTCGAGATCGCGCTCCGGCGGGCTGTCGGAGAGCAGGAACAGCCGCGCGGTGTCGGCGCCATAGGTCTCGCAGATCGCTTCGAGGCCGACGACGTTCTTGCGCGACTTCGACATTTTCTCGAGCCGACCGACCGTGACCGGCTCGCCGGTACGATCAAGCGTGCGGCCGTCATCGGTGGTGACGACGTCTTCGGGATAGAGCCACTGGCCTTGGGCGTTCTGGTAGGTCTGGTGGCAGACCATGCCTTGCGTGAACAGACCGGCGAAGGGCTCGGCGACGTCGAGATAACCGCAATGGCGTAGCGCGCGGACGAAGAAGCGCGAATACAGCAGATGCAGGATCGCGTGCTCGATGCCGCCGATATACTGGTCGACGGGCAGCCAGTAATCGACGTCGCGGCGCTCGAAGGCCTTATCCGAGCGGG
>CAIUCF010000743.1 GCA_903897565.1 uncultured Rhodospirillales bacterium
ACCTGGCCGCGCTCGACGTCTTCACGCTTCGTGCCGCGCAGCAGCGCGCCGATGTTGTCGCCGGCCTGGCCCTGATCGAGCAGCTTGCGGAACATTTCGACGCCGGTCACCGTCGTCTTGATCGTCGGCTTCAGGCCCACGATCTCGATTTCTTCGCCGACCTTGACGATACCGCGCTCGACGCGACCCGTCACCACCGTGCCACGACCCGAGATCGAGAACACGTCTTCGATCGGCATCAGGAACGGACGGTCAACCGGACGCTCCGGCTGCGGGATGTAGCTGTCGACAGCCGCCATCAGCTCCAGGATCGCGTCATGGCCGAGCTCGGGGCGCTTGCCCTCGAGCGCCATCAGCGCCGAACCCTTGATGATCGGAATGTCGTCGCCGGGGAAGTTGTAGGACGACAGCAGCTCGCGAACTTCGAGCTCCACCAGTTCCAGCAATTCCGGATCGTCGACCATGTCGACCTTGTTCAGGAACACCACCAGCGACGGCACGCCGACCTGACGCGCCAGCAGGATGTGCTCGCGGGTCTGCGGCATCGGGCCGTCGGCCGCCGAAACCACCAGGATCGCGCCGTCCATCTGCGCCGCACCCGTGATCATGTTCTTCACATAATCCGCGTGGCCCGGGCAATCGACATGCGCGTAATGGCGGTTCTTGGTCTCGTATTCGACGTGTGCCGTCGAAATCGTGATGCCACGAGCCCGCTCTTCCGGCGCCTTGTCGATCTGGTCATACGCCGTAAAGGTCGCACCACCCGTCTCGGCCAAAACCTTCGTGATCGCCGCCGTCAAAGACGTCTTGCCATGATCAACATGGCCAATCGTCCCGATATTGCAGTGCGGCTTGTTCCGCTCAAACTTTGCCTTCGCCATCGCCGGTACTCCCCGTGCAATCAGTGCTTCGCGTGACCGGCTGACGCCGGGATTGGTGCCATCGGCACCCGCTCCAAAACGATCGGAGCGTTGGGATCACAAAGCGTGTCCCCCGTGTTCGTATGCTTCAGCCCAACCAGGGCGACGATGTCGCCCGCCTGTGCTTCGGCAATCTCTTCGATTTCATTGGCCCGTACCCGCAGGATCCGTTCGATCCGCTCCGGGTGCGATGCCACAGAATTCCAAATCTCCGACCCCGCAGTGATCGTACCGGCATAGATCCGGACGAAGGTGAGGTCTTCCTGGCCCGGCTCGGCGATCTCGCTGAACGCGACACCGACGAAGGGCTGGTCTTGATCCGTGGCCACGATAACCGGGAGGCCGTCCGCGTCATGCGCGTTCAGGCCACCGATCTCGGATGCCGCCGGCAGATAATCCACCACGGCGTTCAGCAACGCGGCGATGCCTCGATTGCGGAACGCGGAACCACACAACACCGGCGCGACCTTGCCGAGCAGGACCGCCTGCCGCAGCGCGGCGCGCAACGCCGGTGCCGAAATTTCACTGTCGCCGAGGCCCAGGGCCTGAACCAGACCGCGGCGTGCGGCTGTTGCGGCCTCGCGGTCGGCATCCGGGATCGCCATCGCCTCGGGCGGCGCATCGAAACCGCTGCCGGTCCAGATCGAGGCCTGCAGATCGATCAGATCGGCAAGGCCCTGCAGGCCGGCGCCGAGCGGCATCTGCACCAGGATCGGCGTCGCCGGGCAATCGGCGGTCAGATCGGCCATCACCGCCGAGAGATCGGCATCGGCGAGGTCGAGCTTGTTGACGAACACCACCCGCGGCAACCCGCTGCGCCGCGCCATTGCCAACGCGATTTCGGCCTTGGCCGTCACGCCGGCGGCAGCGTCGATCACGATCACCAGCCCATCGAGCACGGAAACCAGATTGTCGGCCGCCGCGCGCTGGGCGCCCGACAGCTCGACGATATTGATGCGGTTATCACGCCATTCGCAGCTCGTCGCCGCGGAGGTCAACGTGATCGCCCGGATATTCTCGGGAGCCAGCAAGGCGGCGGAGGCATCGAAGCCCGCGCCACGACCTTCACCGCCCTGGCGAGCAACCGCCAGCAGCCGTTCGGTCGTGGTCGTCCGACCGGCGTCCTGGCTAGCCAGGATACCGATGTTCCGATACCGCGAGATGGAGATGCTCCGTGCCATGATATTGGCTCTTCGATCCTTGTCCGATTACCAGCGGTAATGGGAGAACGCTTTATTCGCGTCTGCCATCCGATGGGTATCTTCACGCTTCTTCACGGCCGCGCCGCGGTTGTTGGACGCATCCAGCAACTCGCCCGAGAGGCGCTCTTCCATGCTGTTTTCGCCACGCGACCGCGATGAGCCAATCAGCCAGCGGATCGCCAGCGCCTGGCCACGATCGGTGCGAACCTCGACCGGAACCTGGTACGTGGCGCCACCGACGCGACGCGAACGGACTTCGACGGCGGGCCGGACATTGGTCAGGGCGTCGTGGAAAATCCGCAGCGGGTCCTGACCCGTGCGCTTCGAGATGCGATCGAAGGCAGAGTAGACGATGCCTTCGGCCGTCGACTTCTTGCCTTCGTACATCAGGCAGTTCATGAACTTGGTGACGACCGGATCGCCATACTTGGCGTCCGGAAGGACTTCCCGCTTCTCAGCAGCGCGACGACGCGACATGCTCCGCTTCCTCTCTTATCCGAATCGACTGCTTACTTGGGACGCTTGGCGCCGTACTTGGAGCGGCGCTGACGCCGATCCTTGACGCCCTGCGTATCAAGCGTGCCGCGGATGATGTGGTACCGAACGCCCGGAAGATCCTTGACGCGACCGCCGCGGATCAGGACCACGGAGTGTTCCTGAAGGTTGTGGCCTTCGCCGGGGATGTAGCTCGTGACCTCGAATCCGTTGGTGAGACGAACGCGCGCCACCTTACGGAGCGCCGAGTTCGGCTTCTTCGGAGTCGTCGTATAGACCCGGGTGCATACCCCACGCTTCTGGGGGCAAGCGACGAGCGCCGGGACCTTGTTACGGGCCGCGAGCGGCGCCCGGGGCTTCCGGATCAGTTGGTTGATGGTCGGCATTCCAATCACACCCTTGTAGAACAAAACGCTTAAAAACAAAGATCATGGCCACGCGGCTTCCCGCGTCCCACCATGATCCGACATCAAGCACGCGAACCTAGTAGATAGAAACGCCGTCCTCCAGGGAGGCCAGCGAGCGCCATAAATTCGGTACCAAGCAAAGCTGCGTTTAGGACGGCGCCCCTACGGCCAGCTCGAAAACAGGCGCGGAACCTATACGCGCCCTTCCCTGACGTCAAGCGAGATTCCTCGGTTTTCCAGGCTTTCTCGCGTATTCACCTATGCAGCGGGTGACAGTCGGGGATGCGATCGTCTATCGTCGCGCTCGCGTATAGCCGCTTCCCCCCTGATCCCTTCCCACGGACATCATGCCCCAACGCCTCGCGATCGTGACGCCCGCGCCCGATGACAGACGACTGTGGCACCCG
>CAIUCF010000744.1 GCA_903897565.1 uncultured Rhodospirillales bacterium
CCAACGACCTGATCACCTTCTATATCGGCCTCGAGCTGCAGAGCCTGCCGCTCTATGTGCTGGCCGCCTTCAAACGCGACTCGGCGCGCTCGACCGAAGCCGGGTTGAAGTACTTCGTGCTCAGCGCGCTGTCGTCGGGATTGCTGCTGTTCGGTGCCTCGCTGCTTTATGGCTTCAGCGCCGGCACCAGCTACGCGGCAATCGGCCATGCGCTGGCCCAGCCGGATGCCACGACCGCGATCGGGGCGCTCATCGGTCTGATCTTCCTCCTGGCGGGCGTCGCGTTCAAGCTCTCGGCGGCGCCGTTCCACATGTGGACGCCCGACGTCTATGAGGGGTCGCCGACCTCGATCACCGCGTTCTTTGCGGTGGGTCCCAAGGTTGCCGCGCTGGCCGTGTTCGCGCGGCTCGCCTTCGGACCGCTCGCCGGTCTGGCGACGGCCTGGCATGACGTCGCCTGGCTGCTTTCGGTGATCTCGCTGCTGGTCGGCGGCTTTGCCGCCATCGCCCAGACCAATCTCAAGCGCATGATGGCCTACAGCTCCATCAGCCATGTCGGCTTCGCGCTGATGGGTCTCGCCGCCGGGAGCGAGGAGGGCTTGCGCGGCATGCTCGTCTATCTCGGCGTCTACCTGTTCATGAACCTCGGTACCTTCACCGTGCTGATGGGACTCGGGCGTGACGGCGAGATCGCGGAGTCGATGTCGGATCTGGCCGGGTTGTCGAAGACTCGACCGGGCGCGGCCTTTGCGCTGACGATCTTCATGTTCTCGTTGGCCGGCTTGCCGCCGACTGCCGGTGTCTTCGCCAAGATGTTGGTGCTGCTGCCGGCGCTCCACGCCGGCATGCCAGGGCTGGCGATTCTCGGCATCGTGATGAGCGCGGTGGCCTGCTTCTATTACCTGCGCGTCGTCAAGATTATGTATTTCGAGGAGCCGGGCCGCGCGCTCGATGCCGATGTCGCGAGTGGCACGCAACGGACGATTTTCGCCCTCGCCGCTTGTGTGGTGCTGTTCCTCTGCGTCATCCCCGGGCCCTTCCTCTCGATCGCGGGGGCGGCGGCGCACACGTTGTTCCCATGACCCTCGCCGACGACCCGCGGCCGGTGCCGTTGCCGCCCGTATTGGAGGCGCTGCCGGCGCCGTTCCGGGTCATCGGCTACGATCTCCTCGGCAGCACCAATGACCAGGCCAAGGCCTTCGCCCGCGAAGGCGCGGGCCATGGTCTTGCCGTCTGGGCGCGAGAGCAGACCCAGGGGCGTGGACGGCAGGGCAGGGACTGGCGCTCGCCGCCGGGCAATCTCTACCTCTCGGTGATCCTGCAGCCGGATGTTGCGATCGAGCGCCTGGGCGAGCTCAGTTTCGTCGCCGCGATCGCCGTGGCCGAGGCGATTGCCGGCGCCATCGCCGATCCGGCCCTTGTAAGGCTGAAGTGGCCGAACGATATCCTGTTGGATGGCGGCAAGGTTGCCGGGATCCTGATGGAGACGGAGTCGGCGCCCTCGGGGGCCGTGCACTGGGTCGTCCTCGGACTTGGCGTCAATCTGGTATCGGCCCCGGTGGGTCTGCCTTATCGCGCGGTGGCGGTGTCGGAGTTCGGTCCGGCGTCCGATTGCCCGGCGATGGTGGCGGCGGTGCTGCGGCAGGTCGATGTACTGTGGCGGCTCTGGGTTGCCGAGGGTTTCGCGCCGATTCGCGAGCGCTGGCGGCTTCTGGGCCATCGGCCGGGCGATCGCCTCACCGTGCGCCAGGGCGATGGCGTCGTCGAGGGGGCGTTCGTCGATCTCGATGGCGATGGTGCCCTGCTGCTGGAGACGGCGGCGGGATCGATAAGAATTTTGGCGGGCGACGTCTTTCCTGTCACCGCGGCTTCCCGCTCACAAATTGGTTGAAAACATGGCCATTCGCTACGGCGACCACATCGAATCGACGACGCCGGAGGGTAATCTGAACCGACCCGACGAGCTGGTGTTCCTGCCGCTCGGCGGTACCGGCGAGATCGGGATGAACCTCAATCTCTACGGCTTCGGCGGCAAGTGGCTGATGGTCGATCTCGGCATATCCTTCGCCGACGACACCATGCCCGGCGTCGACATCATCATGCCCGATCCGAGCTTCATCGTGGAGCGCAAGCACGACCTCTTGGCGATCGTCGCGACCCATGGCCACGAAGACCATATCGGCGCGATCCCGCATCTTTGGAGCCAGCTGCGCTGTCCGATCTACGCGACGCCCTTCACGGCTTCGCTGCTGCGGATGAAGCTCGCCGATGCCGGATTGCTGCGCGATGCCACCATCATCGAGGTGCCGCTGTCGTCGCATTTCGAGATCGGGCCGTTCCGCCTCGAACTCATCACCCTGACCCATTCGATCCCGGAGCCCAACGCGCTGGTCATCCGTACCGATGCCGGCACGGTCCTCCACACTGGCGACTGGAAATTCGATCCCGATCCGCTGATCGGCGACGTTTCCGATTTCGCCGCGCTGGAGCGGCTCGGCCAGGAAGGCATCGCGGCGCTGATCGGCGATTCCACCAATGCACTGAAGCCCGGCGAGGTCGGCTCCGAAGCCGATGTCCGCCGCTCACTGATCGAGTTGGTCAGCCAGTGCAAGAAGCGCGTCGCCATCGGCTGTTTCGCCTCGAACGTGGCGCGGCTGCAGTCGGCGGCCGTCGCCGCCTACGCCAATGGTCGCACACCGGCGCTGGTCGGACGCTCGCTGCACCGGATGGAGCAGGCGGCGCGCGAGAACGGCTATCTCGAGGATACCCCGCCCTTCATCGATGCCGAGGACGCCGCAGAGCTGCCGCCGGAGAAGGTGCTGCTGATCTGCACCGGCAGCCAGGGCGAGCCGCGCTCGGCGCTCTATCGCATCGCCGCGCAAGATCATCCCGATATCGATCTGTCGCCCGGCGACACGGTCATCTTCTCGTCGCGGATCATTCCCGGCAACGAGCGCTCGATCGGCCGGTTGCATAACCAGCTGGTGCGCCGCGGCATCGAGATCATTACCGAGAACGACCATTTCGTGCACGTCTCCGGACATCCGGCGCAGGACGAGTTGACCCGGATGTACCAGCTGGTGCGCCCGCAGCTGGCGCTGCCCGTGCATGGCGAAAGCCGCCACCTGATCGCCCACGCCAAGCTCGCCGCCGACTGTCAGGTACCGCACACGGTCGTTGCCGAGAACGGCGACATGGTGCGGCTGTGTCCGGGGCCACCGGGCATCATCGACCATGTCGATACCGGGCGTCTCGGCCTCGACGGCAAGAATCTGGTGTCGCTGGCCGGCGGTGCCTTCAAGATGCGCAATCGGATCACGCTCAACGGCGCGGCAGTGGCGACCATCCTGCTCGACGGCAACGGCAAGTTCGCGGCACCGCCGCAGGTGACGATGCACGGCCTGCTCGGCGACAGCACGGCGGTGGTGACCCAGATCGGCGAGCTGATCGAGAAGAACGTCCTCGGCATGACCGCGGCGCTGCGCCGCGACGACGAGGCGGTCCGTGATACCGTCCGCGCCGCCG
>CAIUCF010000745.1 GCA_903897565.1 uncultured Rhodospirillales bacterium
CATGACATGCCCGAGCCCTTCGCCGTTCAGGCCGAATGCGGGGCGATCATCGCCACCATCTTTGATCTCTTCGCGGGCACGCGGCTTGAGCCGCTGTCCGCCGAGATCGCCTGGGGCTTCGTCAACAGCTTCCATTTCGTCGCCGGGAAGCTGGAACGCCGCGAAGACAGCCTCGCCGCCGAAATCGGCGACCTGGTGCGACATCCCGACATGAGCGAGGTCTATAATAACGAGCTGGAGGAGAAGCAGCTCCTCTGCCAGTCGACCGCCGAGCACCGCGAGGCGATCGAGTGCATGCGCGACTATGCGGCCGAGATGTACCGTGCGCAGTCGGGCTGGCCGTGGTCGCCGGCGCGGGGAAGCCGGGCATCCTCCGCATCGTCAGCGAGCCAGATCGCGGCGCAGGATTTCCTGCGTGCCCGCGAACTTGCCGCCCGCGAGAAGCACAGTCCGAAGGGACCGATCGTCGTCTTTTCCGGACCCGCCCAGTGGCACGATTGGGAAACCCTGTGGGCGCGGCTCGACGAGGTCCATCAGCGCGTACCGCACATGTCGCTTGTGACCACCGGACAGCGCAAAGGCGCCGACGCGATCGCGGCGGCCTGGGCGGCCCGCAATAGCGTGCCGCTGGTGGCGTTTGGCCTCTACGGTTCGGGTCGGAAAACCGCCTTCACCCGAAACCGCAAGCTCGCCGAACTGAAGCCCGTCGAGGCGGTGCTCTGCGAAGGCTCGGGGCTGCAGGCGAACCTCTATCAGACTCTGAAACAGGCGGGCGTGCCCATCCATGCCTTCCGCAAGGCCGATCAGATCGCCGATACCGCGTTACGCCGGATGCGGGCCTGAGCATCGGGGGCGGGGGCTTCGCTCCCGCCTCCTTCCCCACCGTTTCACAGGAGGCCGACATGGCCATACCAGATGTGTACCGGCGCAATTTCGCAACCCTGCGCCGCGCGGCCGAGGACGGTAATCTCGCCCTGATGGAGTGCACCGACGCGGTCACCGGCGTCCCGCGCTACGTTATCTGCGCCGTGGGACGGGACGACGGTGCTTATGTGATGACGCCGTTCGGCCATCTTCACGATGGAGACCCGTATGAGGCCTATCTACCTCCCGACACCGATAGATCGGAGCAGCCATGATCGGCTATGGAGGTTGCATCGAGCCCGGCGGCGTGGAGCTTGCCGACGAGCGATGGGGAGCGCCGTGTCCACGTTGTGGCGAACCAGCCGAGCACGGCCAAGTCGAGCGCGCGGAAGGCTCGCTCAATATCTACCGCACGGTCGCCTGCGATCATTGCGGGCACCATGAAGGGTTCGATTGGCTGAACCCCTGACGATCTGAAGTTCCTGTGAGGCCGGACGCATTCCCGCGTGCCGGCCTATTTTTATGCAAGGGCGGCGAGTGACAAACAGGCTTGGCCCTTCTCCTTGACCGCCGTGGAAGGGTGTTACGCGCGGCTAGCGTCTCACAATCCTCAGACGTGCGGGACGGCCGGTGCGGACAAAGGGTCCGCACCGGCCGATGCGATTCGGGGGGCATCGAGCCCCCCGAATCACAGCCTCTCTCTATCTATCAAGAAGTCCAAGCATGGCACGGGGACAGCGCCGGCCTCAAGGACGACGGGGCCCCACCATTTTCTTTTGCGGATCGAACACAGCGCCTCAGCGTCGACGTCGGTGGCCGCCAAAGAAAATCGTGACCCCCATCGCCGCTACGCGGTCGCTTCGCGATCCTTGACCCCGTCGCTCAGAGCCCGTGCCGGGAAAAATGCCTCTTTAAATTTCAGGAGGCCATCATGACGCATTCACCCCGTTCCATTTCCCGCTTCGCCGACATCGCCGCGCACTATGCCGAGGAGACGGCCGAGCCCAGCGACCGCTTCGCCGTCGCCTTCACCGAGACGGTGGG
>CAIUCF010000746.1 GCA_903897565.1 uncultured Rhodospirillales bacterium
GACCCTCACCGGCAATGGCGGCGGCGACACGCTG
This sequence comes from uncultured Rhodospirillales bacterium, assembly GCA_903897565.1. Classification (GTDB taxonomy): domain Bacteria; phylum Pseudomonadota; class Alphaproteobacteria; order ATCC43930; family CGMCC-115725; genus CAIXXC01. Next base: position 35 of record CAIUCF010000746.1, read on the forward strand.
ATCGGCGCCGCGGCCGGCCACGACACCTTCAAGGACACGCTGGCGCATTTCGCGGGCGCGACGATCGGTGGGTTCACGACCAAGACCGACAAGATCGACGTCAGCGATTTTGCGGCCTCGGCGATCACCTTCGGCTTCTCCGAGAATGCAGCCGGTACGATCGGGACCCTGACCATGACGGCGGGCGGCCACACCGCCAGCGTGCAGCTGCTGGGTCAGTATATGGCCTCTGGTTTCGTCACCGCCTCGGACGGCGGCGCCGGAACGGCGATCACCTACAACCCGTCGGCGCACGGCACGATCCTCGCGGCGGCGCACTAAGGTCGCGAGATGGCAGATACTCCAACAGGACCGGTGATCACCACTCTGGTGGGCCAGCCGGTCAATGGGGGCACGATCGAGGTCGCCGGCACCGGAATCGCCGGCGACACGATTACGCTCTACGGCGATGATGGGACGACGACGGTCGGCACCGGCACTGTCGGCGCGGACGGCAGCTTCGATATCACGACGACGGCGAGCTTCGCGGACGGCAATCACACCCTGACCGCGACGCAGACCGACGCGGATGGCGTCACGAGTGCGTTCAGCACCGGCTTTGCCGTCGCCGTCAATCCGGTGGCTCCGAGCATCTCCGCCGTCACCGCGTTGCCGCTCAACGTCGCCGAATTTGAACTTACCGGGACGGGGCAAGCCGGCGATACGGTCGCACTCTACGCCGACGGCGGCGGCGACGCCGTGGGCACGGGCGTCGTGGCCGCCGATGGCAGCTTCGATATCACGACGCCATCGACGTTCAGCCCGGGCCCTCACGTCTTCACCGCGACGGAGAGCGACGCCGCCGGGTTGAGCAGCACCCCATCGATGGCCGCGTCGGTGACGCTCTACGTGACGGCGTATGGCTACATCTGGGGTTACCGGCCAAACAACATCGTCGTCCATGTCGGCGACACGTTTTCGTTACCGCTGACGGTAGAGAACTGGGCGCCGGCCACCGGGTATTCGGAAAGCATCCTGGTAACGGTCGCGCAGACGACCGGCGGCGCGACGACGACCGTGCCTACGGCCGAAATCGCGCCGTCGTCCTCGGCCACCGTCACGATCGGCTTGGACACTTCGGTCGCCGGCAATGTCGGGGGCAGCGTCACCTATCGTTTCCAATCGGACGGCGCCGGGGTCGACAATTCCGGCCTGTCGGACATCGGGACATTCACTGCGTCGCTCTCCGGCGCGGTCGATAACTATGCCCAAGCGTCGGTCGAGAAAATCGCCGGGGCCGGCACGCTCACGGGCTCGGCGGCGACCGGCTATACGCTGGATTTCGGGACCGTCGCCCTTGGTTCCGGATCGCTGACGGCAAGCCTCGACGTCCTCAACAGCGCGACCGGCCTCGCCGACCTACTATCTGGATACCTCGCTCTCCCGGTCTCCAGCGATTTTGGAAATTCCGGCAACCAATATTTCTTCGGACTAGGCGCAGGTCAGACAGCGGACCCGGCCACGGTGACGCTTTCGACCAGCACTGCCGGCACGTTCAGTGAAACGATCACCGTGCATGCAAGCGGTTCCAATGCCAGCGGCTATTACGGGGCGCTTGCGGACGAGACGCTGACGGTCACGGGCACGGTCGTGCCGGAGATCCCTCCGGCACCGGGCATTGATCTGGTCACGAGTGACCCTTTCGATTCCTTCAGGGCGCTCGTACACGGAACGGGTGTCCCGGGCGACGAGGTCACATTGTATGCCGACGGAACTGCGACCGCAGTCGGGTTCGGTTCCGTCGATTCTTCCGGCCGTTTCATCATCGAGACTGCAAGCTTGGCTGCCGGTAGTCACATGCTTACCGCCACGCAAACGGATTATGCGTCCGACCTGACCAGCGCAGCGAGTGTGAGCGCCTCGATCGTGACAGGAGATATGCTGACCTCCGGGCACGACAATATCAGTGGTGGCGGCGGCAATCTGACGATCCTGGCGATGGCCGGTACGCTCTCGGCCAAGGACGTGATCGACCCGACGGCGGGCGATAACACGCTCGATCTACAGGGCAGCGGGACGTTCAACCTCAAGCGGCCGACGACGCTGGCAAACATCAGCACGATCAACGCACAGGACATTGGCTGGCCGGGACCGCAGATCGTCCGGTTGCGCGATGGCCTCGACCTCACACTCAACGTCGCGTCTTCCACCGACGCGGGCGCGGGGATCAAGATCATCGGCGCGCTCAACAACGA
>CAIUCF010000747.1 GCA_903897565.1 uncultured Rhodospirillales bacterium
CGGCGATGCGCTGGTTGGCCTTGATATGGATCGAGAGACGAAACGCGTTCATCTTCGCGGCGCGATCGAGCCGCGTCGCCGCCGCGGCCAGTGCGGCAAAGCCAGGATCGGCGCGCAGCGCGGCGACAGGCACGGTCGTCAGGCTGGTCATCAGCGCGTCATAGCGCAGCGACAACCGGCTCTTCTCGGGCCCCAGTGCCGCCAGCGCGTCGCTGCGGTTGACCTCGAGATGCGCCGTCTCCTGCTCCATCACCTCGGCGAGCTGGTTGGCGAGACCGGTCAGTTCGGTGACGAGAGGCTGCTGGTCGTCCGACATCAATGCTTCTCCTGGAGGCTGATCATTTCGGACAGAATGTTGTGGGCGATGCCCATCGAGCCGCGGGCGGCGATCGATTTGCCGTATTCCTGGTTCAGCAGCGAGCGATACATCTCTTCGCCGGGGCCGCCGCCGAACATCGAGTCCGGCTTGATCCCGGCATACATCGACTCCAGCATCGAGGTGACGAAGAACGCCTCGAAATTCTTGGCCGCCGTCTTGGCGGCCGCCATCTTCTGCGGCGAGAGCGGGCCCGACGGCGTGTTGAGCGAAATTCCCTGCGGTGCGCCGAGCAATGCGCCGGGGGCGGCGAGGGCGCCGGAAGCGAGGGCGGTAGCGGTCATTACTTGAGCTCCAGATCGGCCTGCATGGCGCCGGCGGCTTTGATGGTCTGCAGGATCGAAATCATGTCGCGGGGTCCGATGCCGAGGGCGTTGAGGCTGTTCACGAGTTCCTGGATCGTCACGCCTTGCTGGACCACGGCGAGGCGGCGGTTCGACTGCTCGTCGACCTGGATATTGGTCTTCGGCGTCACCACGGTCGCGGCGCCGCCATTGGGCGCGAACTGGGCGCCGCCGACACCGGCTGCGGCCGCGGCGGTGCCGGCGGCGTTGCCGCCGGGCGCGAAGGCATTGGGTTGCGAGACCTGCGGGGTTTCGGTGATGCGGACCGTCAGATTGCCCTGGGCGACGGCGACGGTGCTGATGCGGACGTTCTCGCCCATCACGATGATGCCGGCGGCCTGGTCGATCACGACCTTGGCCGGTTGATCCGGCTCGACCTTCAACTGTTCGACCCCCGCCATCAGGCCGACGACGTCGTTGCGCATCGCCGGCGGGATCGCCAGCTGCACCGTGCCGGAGTCCAGCGAGTGGGCGTAAGCCTGGCCGAGATAGCCGTTGATGACGTTGGCGATGCGCTGCGCCGTGGTGAAATCGGGATTGCGCAGCGAGATGTTCATCGTCTTCATCGTCGCGAAATCAAAGCCGAGTTCGCGCTCGACGATGGCCCCGTTGGGGATCGCGCCCGCGGTCGGGACGCCCTTGACGATGGTCGAGCCCTGGCCGGAGGCCTTGAAACCCGAGACCGAGACCTGACCCTGCGAGACCGCGTAGACCTCGCCATCAGCGCCGAGCAGCGGCGTGACCAGGAGCGTCCCGCCCTGGAGATCGGTGGCATCGCCGAGCGAGGAGACGGTGACGTCGATCCGCGTGCCCTGACGGCCGAACGACGACAAGGTCGCCGTCACCATCACGGCGGCGAGGTTCTTGGTGCGCAGCGACTGGCTGTTGGCGTTGATGCCGAGCCGGTCGAGCATGCCGATCAGGCTCTGCTGGGTGAAGATATCGCGGGTCAGATCGTCGCCGGTGCCGTTGAGGCCGACCACGAGACCGTAGCCGACGAGCAAGTTCTGACGATTGCCCTCGAAATCGGTGATGTCCTTGAGGCGCACCGTGGCATGGGCCGAACTCGCCAACAGCATGACGCCGAGGAGCAGCGGGGTAACCAGGCCGAACAGGCGGCGGAAATGGCACGGACGGAACTTCATGCCCGTGTCTAAGCGAGCGCCGTGCCAGAAAGGTTATCTCATAGATATCAGTTTATTAGGTCACGCTTTGCTCGTCCCGAGCGGGGTAGTTTCCGCCCTCTCGGCAATTTCTGCCCGGCCTCATGTCGCGTAAACCACGACCCCTTCGAGCAAGGTGGTCGCTGCCGTGCCGGCGGGTCGCGCCGGCAGGTCGCGGGCGGCGGTATAGGCGTTGACGGCGGCCGTTGTGGTCGCGACCGCCGCCCGCGCCGTCACCGCGGCGTTCTCGGCGGTCGCTTGCGCCTGGAGCAGCGACGACAACACCCCGGATGCAAGCAGTCCGTGAGCGGAGGTCGGCGGACTGCGAGACGAAGTCGATTGAGACGCGCCCGCCGGCGGCGCAGAATCGGGCTGTGCCGGCACCACGAGCGTTGGCGCCGGCAGGAGTATCCGAGCCAGGGACGAGACCGAGGTCACGCCTGTCATCCTCTCCACCCGTCATATGCTCACGCCGCCGGTCAGCGACCGCTGCGGTCCGGGATCCCGGTTACTGCGCCGTATAGCCGCCGTCGATCACGAGCTCGCTGCCGGTGACGAATTTCGACTCGTCGGAGGCAAGGTAGAGCACGCCATAGGCGATATCGTCCGGGTCGCCCATATGGCCGATCGGATGCAGGTTCTCGATCGCCTTGCGCCGCTCCTTGCCGTCCTGGAACATGTCGAGATATTCCTCGAGCAGCGGCGTCAGGATGTAGCCGGGATGCACCGAATTGACCCGGATCTTGTACCCCGACTTGGCGCAATGCAAGGCCGCCGATTTCGAGAAGATGCGCACACCACCCTTGGCGGCGTTGTAGGCGGCGAGCGCCGGATCGGCGATGATGCCCTCGATCGACGAGATATTGACGATCGAGCCGACGCCGTCCTTCATGCCGATGATGGCGTGCTTGGTGCCGAGGAAGACGCCGTCGAGGTTGACCGAGATCATCTTCTTCCAGGACTCGAACGGCGTGTCCTCGGCGGTGCCCGGAAACGCGATCCCGGCATTGTTGACGACGATGTTGAGCGCGCCATAGGCCTTCTTGACCGCGGCGATGACCTCGATCCAGCGATCCTCGTCGGTGATGTCCTGCTGCAGGAACAGGGCCTCGCCGCCGGCCTTGCGGATTTCTGCAACGACGGCCTCGCCAGCCTTGCCGTCGATATCGCTGATGGCGATCTTGGCGCCTTCAGCCGCCAGCAGCAGCGCGGTCGCCCGCCCGAGGCCCTTCCCGCCGCCGGTGACCAACGCGACCTTACCGAGTAC
>CAIUCF010000748.1 GCA_903897565.1 uncultured Rhodospirillales bacterium
CTCTCCACGCCTGCGTCCTCGGATTCACCCACCCCGTGACCGGCAAGCGGCTGCGTTTCGAGAGCGAGTTCCCTGCGGATCTCGCAACTCTGGTCCGCAGTTTAGAATTAATAAAAAGAGGCGACGAAACCCCGAAACGGTCGTAAATTTTCCACATTCGGGTGGCTACTCTTGTTCAGGGTAATCGGAGCCACAAGAGAGGGGTGTCAACATGGCGGGAATTTCGACCCTTCCAAGTATCGCCGGTGAAGGCGGCCTCGGGCGGTATCTCCAGGAGATCCGCAAGTTTCCCATGCTCGACGCCGATACCGAGTTCATGCTCGCGAAGCGCTGGCAGGAACACGAGGACCCGGCGGCGGCACAGAAGCTGGTGACGAGCCATCTGCGTCTGGTGGCGAAGATCGCGATGGGCTATCGCGGCTATGGTCTGCCGTTGTCCGAACTGATCTCCGAAGGCAATGTCGGCATGATGCAGGCCGTCAAGCGCTTTGATCCCGATCGCGGCTTCCGCCTCGCGACCTACGCGATGTGGTGGATCCGTGCGGCGATCCAGGAATATATCCTGCACTCGTGGTCGCTGGTGAAGATCGGCACGACCGCCGCGCAGAAGAAGCTGTTCTTCAACCTGCGCAAGATCAAGGGTCAGTTGCAGCAGATCGAGGACGGCGACCTCCCGAGCGAGATCGTCACGAAGATCGCGACCGAACTCTCGGTGCCGGAAAACGACGTCGTCCAGATGAACCGCCGCATCTCGAGCCCGGATCACTCGCTCAACGCGCCCGTCCGCATGGACGGCGACGGCGAATGGCAGGACTGGCTGGTCGATCCCGATGCAGGCCAGGAGGAGAAACTCGGCGACCAGGAGGAACTCGGGCTGCGCCGTGACCTGCTGCGCAATGCGATGAAGACCTTGAACGATCGCGAGCGCCATATCCTGACCGAGCGCCGGTTGCGCGACGAGCCCGTGACCCTCGAGGATCTCTCGAGCCGCTACAACATCTCGCGGGAACGCGTGCGCCAGATCGAGGTGCGGGCATTCGAGAAACTGCAGAAGTCGATCAAGCAGGCGGCGAGCAACCAGAAACTTCTACCGGCCTGATTGATCGTGCGCTCCTCGGCCTGCGGGCCGAGGGGCATGCTCAGTGGCGGTCTTCTGCCGCGTCGGGCGGGCAGACCTCGACGCCCCATTCGGCACGCATGCTGTCGATCAACCTTTCCTGATTTAGGCGACGCCGGTTGAGCCGGTCCTTGATGATGGCCGTTACGACGGTGGGCATGGCGAAGTGCAGCACGGTGCCGGCGCCTGCCGCCGCATACATGACGAGCCACGCCAGCGGCGTCTCCAGGAGGCGGATTGCTTCGACGAGACCGCCGCCATTATGCCAGAGCGACACCACATAGATGAGCACGCCGGCGAGGTTGAGCGGCAGGACGGTCCAGAACAACGGTCGCCCGGACCCGCGATCGGTGATGAAGGCTGTGGCCGAGGGGATCAGACCGACGCTGAGCAGAAGCAGTGCGGCTGGCAGGAAAGCGCCGAGTCCGACCACGATCGCGATGAGGGCAACGAGCCCAGGGGTACCTGTCTTGGCCGGCTTCAGCACGGGCTTGCGGCTGCGGGATTGCGCCATTCAGCTGGTCCAGGCAGAAAAAAGGGCAAGGCCGGTCACGACGGCGCCCGTCATAGCCGCTACGAGCGCGGCCATCGTATGGGCGGTCTCCGCACCTTGTTCCGGTGCGCGCTCCAGTTCCCTGGCGCAGGCCCGGATATCGCGCTGGGCTTCCGCGCAACGCGCGACGGCGCGGGTGAACTGCTGTTGATCGCGTGTCCTTGCCTCGGGGTTGTCGAGAGCCTGAAGCAGCGCCGGGAGTCTTCCCGACGCAATCGCCTCATCCGTCGCGTTTTGTAGCTGCCGCCGCGCGGTCCGACTATGGAGTCGGTTGATGAGGGGCGCAACCTGGGGCCGGAACAGCGCCGAGAGTTCCCGAAGCTTGGCGGGGCCGTAGTCGTTCTGTACCCGCCCGAGCAGGGCGAGTGCGCCGAGGACGCGCTCAGCCGGATCGGCATGACCAAGCATGGTTCCGAGCGAATCGCTATAGAGCTTCGTGCGACTGGCGATGAAGGCGGCGACATGACGGTCGGCCACGAGGGCGGTGATGCGTCCCAGCTCGGCCGCCTGCTCGAGCGCCGGGAGCAGTTCCTCGATCGAGGTCACTTGCATCATCTCGATCGCGGGGCTCAGGCAGTGCAGGCGTGGACTGAGTTCGTAGCTCACCCGTTCGATCCCGGATCCGGGTCGATGATCGACGAGGAACAGACGGAGGCGATCATGGTCGCGGCTCCAGATATCGTATTCCAGGCGACTGTCGGCCTGGCAGTCGGTCCAAAACTGGACCAGGCGCCCGCGCAGTAGCTCGGCGATGATCTTAATCCCCGGCGCGGGGTCCTTGCCGAGACTCGTCGCCGTGAGCAGTGTCGCCAGACCATCCGGCTGGGTCGCGATACCGCGATACCGGATCGGAGCGGCGGGGTCGAGGGCGATCGCGGCCCGTGCCACCAACCGGGATACGCGCGAGTTTGGATCGCCTTCCTCGCCATCTGCCAGGGCGCGCGGGAACAGGTCCCTGGTCTTCGAACTCGCGGGCAACGCCCGCTGCAGCCAGGTCTGCAATCCCTTGTCATGAACCGCTTCAGCCGCATTCTCGCCCTGCTCGACCATGGCGCGGGCCAGGCCACGGGTCGTCAGATGCGAGACCGTGCCAAGGGGATAGGGGCGGGTCGCCACCGCCTCCTGGCTAGGGGGCTTGAAGGGGACGCGGCGACCGTCGAGCCAGACCGAGAGTTCCGTTATGCCCCATCGGTCGAGATGATTGTCCGAGAGCAACCCGCGGCAGAGGTCGCCGAGGCCGGTCGACAGGCGAAGATCCGCGGTCAGCGCGGCAAGCGAGCCCTGTGCGATCTTACGGTCGAGAATTTCGTCGTCGGACAGGCCATCGCACGGAATCTGCCCGGACATCAGATGGGCGATCAGGACGCCGAGCGCGTAGAAATCATCGCCTACCCGACCCTCGCCGCGGCCGGCAGGATCGGTGAGACCGCTCTCGATCGGCTCATAAACGACGGGCTGATGGAGGGCGGCCGGGGTGCTGATGCCATCGCCGAGCAGGACGATGCGGCGTTGCTGGTCTCGATACCAGATATTGCTCAGCCGGATTGCCCGATGGGCAATCCCGTCCACCGACAGGGCTTTAAGACCGGGAAGCAAAGGCAGAAGGAGTTTCTGCTTAATATCGGCCTCGTCCC
>CAIUCF010000749.1 GCA_903897565.1 uncultured Rhodospirillales bacterium
CGCAGCACCTGGCCGGGGATCTGGGCGATCCAGGCCGCCGGCAGCGCGGCCAGGATATCGTTTGCGAACAGGGTCTCGATCGGACCTTCGCGAATGAAGGTATAAGAGGTGAATTCGGTGTGCCGTTCCCAGACGAATTGCAGAGCGCCGAGCGCACAGATGAAATGCTTGCCGGGGTTCGGCACGGCGTCAAACATCGCGCAGAGGCGATGGGCTGCCGCCTGATCTGCGGCGAAGTTCTCTTCGCCCGGGAACATCACGATCTGCAGAAGCCGCGCAGGGGACCCAAAGCGGGGAAAGTGCCGAAGGTGCAGTTCCGCCGTCAGGGCCCGACGCAGCGGATGGTCGTCGAGTGGTAGCGCGGTTGTCTGGGCGGATGAAGCGGATGAAAGGGTCATGTGGGCTGGACCCGCCGGTTCCGGTTCGCAGAGGGCTGAAGCTGGTCCTCGGCAGGGCAATCACGTTTCAAGCCGCGATCACCCTGCGAAAACGGGTTCCGAGCGGCTATTTCGAATTTTGCTCGAGATAGGCGATCACATCCGCCCGATCCTGCTCGGCGGGCAGTCCCGGGAAGGTCATCTTGGTCCCGGGGACCATTTTCTGCGGTGCCTTCAGATAGGTGAAAATCGTCTGGGCCTTCCAGACGATTCCTGAGTTCTTGTTCGCGGCCGAATAATGGAAACCGGCGACAATCCCGGAATGGCGGCCGACGACGCCATGCAGCGACGGCCCGATGCGATTCTGGCCCGCGGCGATCGAGTGGCAGACCATGCATTTATGGAACACGATGGCGCCATGGTCCGGGTCGCCCATCACCGCCTTCCCGGCATCGTTGGTGACGCCGATATCCACCGAAGCGGCCTGCGCCACGGAGACCGACGCGATCGACGCCAGCACCGTCGCCAAGGCCATAAGTTGAGCGGTTTTCATAACAAGTCTCCCGTAGTAGTGGCGATTGGACGTCTTTTTGGCTTGTGTCTCCCGGCGCGGGTGGCGCCGGCGAGGAGAACACATGGCTCCCCTCGCCTTGCGACGAGGCATACTCAGCCCGGCAGTGGCGGGGCAGCGTACTGATCGGGAACGGCGTAGTGATGCAGCACCGCCCAGTCGCGCCATTGGTCGACCACGGTTCCGGTCAGGAGGATGCCGATCCCGCCGACCAGCGGCGTCAGGACCGCGAACCACCAGGCCCAGCGATGGATCGACTCCATCGAGGCGTTGAAGCCCATGGTCCAGCGCCAGAACAGGGCTGCCCGCTCCGCCGCCGTGCCGCGATCGGTGATCTGATCGAGTTCGCGATCACCGCCATAGCGGGTCACCGACAGGATGGTCGCGCCGTGCATGGCGAACAGCAGGGCGGAGCCGTAGAGGAAGGCGATCGAGAGGCAGTGGAAGGGATTGTAGAAAAGATTGCCGTGAAGCAGCGAGAAGTTGTTGGTCCAGTCGAGATGCGGGAAAATCCCGAAGGGCACCGCCTCGCTCCAACTCCCGATCATGATCGGGCGGATGAAGCCGAGCACGAGGAAGAGCCAGATTGCCGAGGCGAAGGCCCAGGCGACATGGGTCCCGAGCCCGAGTTGCACGGCGCGACGATAGGTTCTCACCCACCACAGCAGGATCGATGTCGTCAGAAAGAAGCCGGCGATCTGCCACCATCCGCCTTCCTGGAGCGGCGGCAGGATCATCAGCCCATATTTCGGCGGCGGCGGGGCGAGCGAAAGCCAGGGCAGATGGCAGACGAACTTGATCGGATCCCAGCCCACCGAGGCCCACATGTTGAGGCCGATGATCTCGATCGCGATGAAGCCGCAGAACAGCGACGCGATGCCGAGACTACCGAGATAGATCGGCCCGATCTGGGCGGCGCCGATCTTGCCCATGAGGTAGAAGAAGAAGGGTTGCCCGGTGCGGGGGTACGAGCGGGAGAGGGGCGCAACCCCCATCTCCGGTGCGGTCCGTACCTGGATTTGCGTGAAGATATTCTGATAGCGGGGCATGGCTCAACTCCTCACTGTCCAGGACCGGCATAGGGTGCCGGGGTCGCGCCGCCGGGATCGGCGAGCTGCCAGAGCGGCAGCCACCACTGGTCCCAGGATTGCGACCAGTAGGGTCCGGAGATGACGATGCAGACGGCGCTGAAGAAGACCGCCGTCAAGGCGAGGAACAGCCCGAGCCGGTGAATGCCGAGCGGGCCGATCGAATAGCCGATAAGATCGCGAAAGAACGTATCCTCATGCTCGCTCGTCTTCATGACCTTGCCCTTGCCCGGATTGGCCGCGGACAGGATCAGCCCGCCGTGGAGAGCGAGTGCGAAGCAGGTGGTGAAGAAGAACGAAATCGCGATCATGTGGGCCGGGTTGTAATGGAAGCTCCCGAATTCGTAGCCCGTGGTCGAAACCCAATCGAGATGGCTGAAAATTCCGTAGGGGAAGGCGAAGCCCCAGGCGCCGAGCAGCACGGGCCGGATCACCACCAGGGTGAAATACGCGAAGATGGCGAAGCTGAAGGCGAACGGCACGTGGTAGCCGATGCCGAGTTTTCGGCAGATCTCGACTTCGCGCAGCGCCCAGGAGACGAACGCGCCCAAGGCGCAGCCCGTGATGATTTGCCAAAGTCCGCCGGCCTTGATGGGTGCCAGACCCAGACCATAGGACACGTCGGGCGGATTGATCGTGATCAGGAACGGGTTCCAGACGCCTTGCAGCGCCGCGCCGTAGAAGATCAGCGCGGTTCCGAGCGACGCGCAGATGGCGGTCGTGATTCCGAAGAAACCGACATAAAACGGCCCTATCCAGTAATCGAACAGGTCGCCCCCGATCAGGGTGCCGCCGCGGACCCGGTACTTTCGTTCAAAACTGAGCAGAGCCATGGCAGTGTACTCCGGGCGGCGGGCATTGGTGACTTTGCCCGCCATGGAAGGGTTGGTAGGCGGGCCCGAGCAGCTCGGACCCACCTACCTTGGATTGCTTCGAACGTTTTCGAGATCAGCCAAAATTGCTGTGGCTGGTGATCACGATAGACGAAGCCTTGACGGCATGCGGTCCCTCGATCCAGTTGAAGCGATCGGTGCTCAAAAGGATGAAGTGAATCAGCAGTGCCAATACAAACAAGAAGACCGAAAGCGCCACTAATACGCGGCGCGGGTCGAATAACGTCCAGATTCTCCACATAGCAGAGCTCCTCTAGCCGATATATTGGGAAACCAACAACTGGGCGGTCTTGATGCCAGTATCGATTTCCGCATAACCGTGAATGCCGGGAAGCCAGGGGCGCCACATCCACACCAGCACATGCGCCGCGATCGCGACCAACGTGAAAATCACGAAGCTCGAGACGAATATGCTGTGGAATTCCCTGGCCTCCGACTCAGTGAGACCCGAAAAGGTCCCGCTGCGCTCATCTCTGTCACTCATTTGACTACCTCCTATTAGGGCACATGATTCGCGAGGCACCGTGCCCCGGACGATCCGACACGTCGGGAATCGACGGATCGAATGGGAGACCGGCTGGGCCGGTAGGACTGCGACCGATGATGGCGCCAGGCCGGGTCATGCCGCGTTGTCCCGGAAGGCGGCCAAGGCTCGGTCGAGTTGGGCTTGGGTAACCTGGCTCTCGCCGGCCTGGCGGGCGGCGCGTTCGGCTGCGTCCCGGAGCCGTTTGGCTGCCGAAATACGCACCAGCACCGGCTGCGCCTCGATCACTTCGTCCAGTGAGGTCTTCGCCTTGTCATCCCATGGCAGTTCGACATGAACCCGGGACGGTGTCGGCTCGATCTGATCGAGTTGGCCGGCGAGCGGCAGGATATTGAACAGGGCATCGAACAGGGCGTTGCACACTTCCTGGACGAGATAGGTGGCTCCGGAATATCCCATCACGGGCGTTCCGGTATGCCGCCGGATGATCGCGCCGGGGAACGACATCGGCACATAGAGTGCCCGCGACCCGCATTCGGCGAGATACATGCGCTCGTTGTAGCTGCCGAACAGGATCAGCGGCGGCGCCGTCTTGATCGCCTCGCGGATCGCCGCGTTGTCAGGCTTGACCCCGGCCGAACGCGAGAAGGCGAAGGTGCAGGGCAGCCCCATATCGGCTTCGAGGAAATTGCGGATGCCGCGGGCATAGGTTTCGGTCGCGACGATCGCGAAGCTCGCGGTGCCGAAGAAGTCCTGGGTCACCGACCGCCAGAGATCCCAGAGTGGCTTGATGGTGGTATGTTTTTCCCGTTCGATGAACGGCTCCGGATCGACCCCGGTAAGCTCGCCGAGTTTGCGCAGGAACTTCGTTGTCGAGTCGAGGCCGATCGGCGCCTGGAGATAGGGACGCTCCAGTGTTTCGCAAAGCTGCCTGCCGAACTCGCGGTACAGGCAGACGTTTACCTCGGCATCGGCAAGGTTGCGGATATCGGCGAGATGGCTGCCGAGCGGGAACACCATGTTCACCGTGCAGCCGATCCCTTCGATCAGGCGACGGATCTCCGCGAGGTCGGAGGGCAGGTTGAACATCCCGTAGGTCGGGCCGATGATGTTGACACGCGGTGGCGCGCCCTCCTTGCGCGGACGCGGCGCCGGCACCTTCTTCGGCCCGAACTGGGTCCACAGCCAGGTCAGCGCCCGGTTGGCGCTCTGCCATTGGTCCTCGTCGATGGTGCGCGGCAGGAAGCGCTGGATATTGGTGCCTTCCGGCGTGACGCCGCCGCCGATCATCTCGGCGATCGAGCCGGTGACGACCACCGAGGGCAGGGACGGGTCGAGCGTGCCCCAGGCCCGTTTCATCGCGCCTTCGGTCCCGGTCTTGCCCAGTTCCTCTTCGCCGAGACCGGTGACGACAATCGGCAATTCGTGCGGCGGCAGGGCGTCGGTGTAATGCAGCACCGAGGTGACCGGGAGGTTCTCGCAGCCGACAGGACCGTCGATGATGACCTGCAGCCCCTTGATGGCGGTAAAGGCGTAGACCGCCCCCCAGTAGCCGCCGGCGCGATCGTGATCGAGGATCAGCATCCGACCGCCTCCTCCGACTTGCGGGAGGCCGCCTGCTGCTTGGCGTATTTGGCCTTGAACTCGGGACGATCGCGCGGGACCTCTTCCCAGACGCCGGCGGCGTGACCGGTGCCGACGCCCTCGAAGAAGGCCGACATCCGGTCGAACCGTGCCTTGTTCGCCAGCGCCGCGTTAATCACCAGCGCGAGCGATCCGGCGCCGGCCGAGCCCATCAGTGGGCGGGCAGAGATGAGATTGGTGAAATAAAGCGCCGGGATCGCCCGTTGCTTGGCGTGTTGGACCACCGGGGTGGTGCCGATCGCGAGATCCGGCGCGAGCCCGTCGACCGCGGCGATGTCTTGTTCGAGCGACGCCCGGTACTGAACCCTGACGCCCTTCGCCTCCAGCCAGGCGCGATCCGGCTCCGACCAGCGGGTCTGCGGGCAGGCGGTGCCGACATAAGGCACTTCCGCACCGGATTCGACAAGTAGCCGGGCCACCAGCAGTTCAGAGCCCTCATAGCCCGACACGGTAATCCGGCCCTTGATCGGTTTGGCGGCCAGTGCCGCGGCGATCGCGCCCAGGGCTTTGTTCTTGGCGAGGTCGATCGCCGGGCGGGCGATGCCACAGGCGCTGCCGACCGCTTCGAGCCAGGCCTCGGTCCCGTCGCGTCCGACCGGCGCCGAGGGGATCACGGTCCGGCCTGCCGCTTCGAACTCCCGGACGGAGGCGGTGTAGAAGGGGTGGATCGCCGCGACGGCCGCGCAGTCGAGTGCCGTGTAGAGCTCCCGCCATTCGCGGGTCGGCACGACCGGCCCGGCGGCGAGGCCGAGCGGCTCGAGCAGCATGCCGATGCCGACCGGATCGGCCGGAAACAACTCGCCCAGCAGCGTTATCGTCGGCTTGTCGTTCCGCAGCCGCGGGGCCGCGACGGGTCCTTGCTCGGCCTCGTTCCGCGCGTATCTGAGCATGGCGCCGGCCAGGACATCCTTGGCCTCGGCATGGGTCGGCACGCCGAAGCCGGGCACGTCGATGCCGATGATGCGGACGCCGTTGATCTCTTTCGGCAGGAGCTGCAAGGGCACGCCCGAAGCGGTCGGGACACAGAGATTGGTGATGATGACGGTGTCATAGAGCGCCGGGTCGGCCAGCTGAAACACCGCGTCGCGGATGTCCTCGAACAGCTTGCCGGTAACGAGGGTTTCCGAATTGAAGGGGACGTAGCCGACGGTCCGGCGCGCGCCGTAGAAATGCGAGGTGAAGGTCAGGCCGTAGACGCAGCAGGCGGAGCCCGAAAGAATGGTCGCCGTCCGCCGCATCCGCAAGCCGACTCGCAGCGAGCCGAAGGCCGGGCACATGCTTTGCGGCTGGTCATGTGGACCTTTCGGATAATCGGCCGCGTATTGCGCCAGAATCTCCGACTTGCCCGCCGCTGCGGCAGCCTCCCGCAGGGTCGCGGCGCCGGCATGGCAACCACCGGTCTCCGCCGCCACGGCCTGTGTCACAGCCGCGTCGGCCGTCTGGATCGCGGCCGCGTTCGACAGGCTCGTCGCGCCCGCCGCGTCGTAGACGATCTCGGTCTGGTGGAGACGGGGGCTGGGCAGGTCATCCATGCGCCGTCACACCGTGTCGTAGACGATTTCGAGGCTGGGCTTCGCCACGAAGTCCGTACCCCGCATGTCCGCCTGGCTCGCCGGCTCGAGGACGAAGCCCGCGCCGGTCTGATCGGCGGAGAACAGGCCGAGCAGCCCGTCGCTGGTCAGCGGCTTCGGGCGAACCGGTGGTGCTTTGGCGACATTCTCCGCCAGACCCTCGAACAGCGGCCCCCAACGTTCGCCGGGCGCACCGATGATCTTGTAATTGGCGGATTTTCGCC
>CAIUCF010000750.1 GCA_903897565.1 uncultured Rhodospirillales bacterium
TGTTCATCTTGCGGCGGCCGAGGTCGATTTCGTCGAGGCCGTCGGAGACGACTTCCCAGACATTCTTGTTGGCCGGCAGGGCGTCGCGCGACTGGTCGACATAGCCGAGCTTGACCGTCTCGCCGACGCGGAAATCGCCCGAGTCGGCTTTCTCCTGGCCGGTGATCATGCGGAACAACGTGGTCTTGCCGGCGCCGTTGGGGCCGATGACACCGACGATGCCGCCGGGCGGCAGGCGGAAGTTAAGATCCTCCATCAGCAGCCGGTCGCCGAAGCTCTTGTTGACATGGATCGCCTCGATCACGAGGTCGCCGAGGCGGGGGCCGGGCGGCAGCACGATCTGCGCAGAATCGGGCGCCTTCTCCTTGCTGTTCGCCACCAACTCGTCATAGGCCTGCAGACGGGCCTTGGACTTGGCCTGCCGAGCCCGAGGGCTGGCGCGCACCCATTCGAGTTCCTTGGCGATGGTGCGCTGGCGCGCGACCTCGGTCTTGTTCTCGAGCTCGAGGCGCTTCTGCTTCTCGACCAGCCAGCTGGTGTAGTTGCCCTCATGCGGGAAGGTGCGACCGCGATCGACTTCAAGGATCCAGGTCGCGACCTCGTCGAGGAAGTAGCGGTCATGGGTCACGGTGATGACCGTGCCTTCGTAGTCCTTCAGATAGCGCTGCAGCCAGGCGACGGAGCTGGCATCGAGATGGTTGGTCGGCTCGTCGAGCAACAGCAGGTCGGGCTTTTGCAGCAGCAGCCGGCACAGGGCCACGCGCCGGCGCTCGCCGCCGGACAGCTTGGTCACGGGCGAATCGCCGGGCGGGCAGTTGAGCGCATCCATGGCGATCTCGATCGTGCGCTCGAGCTCCCAGCCGTTGACGGCGTCGATCTTCTCCTGGAGCTCGCCTTGCTCCATGATCAGGTCGTTCATCTCGTCGTCGGAGAGTTCCTCGCCGAAGCGCATGCTGACCGCCTCGAAGCGGTCGAGCAAATCTTTGGTCTCGGCGAGGCCGAGCATGACGTTGCCCTTGACGTCGAGAGCGGGGTCGAGATCGGGCTCCTGCGCGAGATAGCCGATCTTGACGCCCTCGGCGGCCCAGGCCTCGCCGTTATATTCCTTGTCGACCCCGGCCATGATCTTCAGCAGGGTCGATTTGCCCGAGCCATTGGGGCCGAGCACGCCGATCTTTACGCCGGGCAGGAACGACAGCCAGACATCCTTCACCACTTCCTTGCCGCCCGGATAGGCCTTGCTGAGGCCCTTCATCACATAGACGTATTGGTAGGCGGCCATGGCGTTCGTTCCTTTGTCGCGGGATCACGGATTGAGTCGTTCGGCTGCGCGACCATCCTGCTTGCGGATGTCTCGGGTTTCACACCAAAGCCGCGCCGTCGCGACGGCGCCGAGCCGGTAGAAAGGTCGGGAGCGGCCCCTTTGAACCACAGGGCGGCCGCTTGGGCAAGGGTTTGGCGGCAGGCGGCGGACTCGACGGACGCAAACGTCGAGCCGCCCCGAGCAATTTAGCGGTCTTCCCTCGCCTGCCAAATGGGCGTGGGCCGCCACGCCTCCCGCGCTAGGCGACCGCCTCCGCTGCGATGGTGCTCTGTTTCTCCTCGAGTGATCCCAGGAAACTGGCGATTTCCTGCGTGATCTCGGCGGCCCGCGGAACATAGCGCGACATATAGGCCACCGCGTGCACCAAGCCCTCCAGACGATGGATCCGGACGGGGACACCCGCCGCTTGCAGGGCCCGGCCATAATCCTCGCCTTCGTCGCAGGTCGGATCGCACTCCGCGGAGAGGATCAATGCCGGCGCCAGGCCGGCCAGCGATTTCGCCCGGCCCGGAGACGCCAACGGCGAGGCGGCGTTGGCCATGTCGCCGAGATAGGCCGCCCACATGCCCAACGCGGCCTTGGTCTTCAGCACCGGCCCCTCCGCGTACTCGACCCGCGACCGGGTATGCGCTTCGGCGTCGGTCGTCGGATAGAGCAGCACCTGGCCGAGCAGCGCCGGGCCGCCCGCGTCGCGCGCCCGCTGCGCCGCGACGGCGGCGAGGAGACCGCCGGCGCTCTCGCCCATGACCACGATCCGGTTCGGATCACCGCCATGCTGCGCGACCGTCGCGGCCGTCCAACGCAGGGCCGTGAACGTGTCGTCGGTCGCCGCCGGAAACGGCGCTTCGGGCGCCAGTCGGTAGCTCGGCGCGACCACGACCGCCTGCAGGTCCTCGGCCAGATTGCCGCACACGCCGGCGCACATGTCGATACTGCCGGCAATGAAGCCGCCGCCATGCAGGTAGACGATCACCGGCAGCGGGCCCTTCGCATTGCGGGGCCGATAGACGTAGGCCGGCCGCGTATCGGCGGGACCCGGATACGTCGTCTCGATGCGCTCGACCGACGCCGGCACCGGCTTCTGCAGATCGATGAAGCTTTCGACCACGCTGCGCGCCTCGTCGAGCGTGCATTCCTCGAGCGGCTTGACCTCCTGCATCAGCATCGCGCCGATGACCCGTGCGACGCCGGCGTCGATGCGGATCATCGGCGGGACGCGGTCGGCCGGCGCACCGTCGATGCTGAAGCCGGCATAGCCGTGCTCGACCACCTCCCGACACATCTCGCGATACAGCGGCGCCGCGCCCGCGAACATGAACACGCTGCGGGGCTTGCCGGGAATATTGGCGCCCATGTACCAGGAGTTGGCGCGCGGAAAGAGCGTCATGTCGAGCGTGTCGCGAACCAGCTTGAACCAGGCGGTTTCTGCCGCTTCGCTCGCCTCGAACGTCTTGGCGCCCGTGGCGCGCAGGTGCTGAATCACCCCGACCGCGAAATTGACGTGATCCTCGATCGCCAGCGGGTTGTTGTAGAGCACCACAGCGCTGGTCGGCCCGGTGATGGTGAAGAGATTCGGGAACCCCGCGCTCGCGATGCCGAGGTAGGTCTTGGGACCTTGCGCCCAACGATCCTCCAGGCGCAGACCGTCGCGGCCGACAA
>CAIUCF010000751.1 GCA_903897565.1 uncultured Rhodospirillales bacterium
ATCGCGACTACGCCAATACGCTCGAAATCGCTGACGGCAAGCTCACGGGGCAGGTGGTGCGGCCGATCCTCGGCAAGCAGGCCAAGTTGGACACCCTGGTAAGAATCGCGGCCGAGCTCGCGCTGCCGCTCTCGGACACCGTCGCGGTCGGCGACGGCGCCAATGATCTGGCGATGCTGCAGGCGGCAGGGCTCGGCATCGCTTATCACGCCAAGCCGAGCGTGGCTGCGGCGGCCAAGTGGCGGATCGACCAGGGCGATCTGACGGCGCTGCTCTACGCCCAGGGCTACCGTTTGGCCGAAATTGTGACGTTATGAAGGCACGGCCTCAGGGTGGTTGCAAAGCATCGGGCAATCACCAAATGTTGCGCATTGGCCCTAAACCTCGGCGGTAACCTGCCGGGCGGGGCCTCAACTCTTGTCGCCCATGACCCCAGGAGGTCTTGATGACGCCCGAAGAAACCCAATTGCTGTCCGCGCTGGTCGAGCGCGTGCGCGCAACCCAGTTGCTGCACACCGACGCCGATGCCGAGCGGATGATCCGTGATCTGACCCTGGCCAAGCCGGAGGCCGCCTATATCCTCGCCCAGACCGTGGTGATGCAGGACTATGCCCTGCGCCAGGCCCGGGCGAAGCTCGACGATCTGCAGCGGCAGTTGGCGAGCGCCCAGGCGCTGGCCGCGCAGCAGGCGCAGGCGCCGAAATCCGGCGGCTTCTTCTCCAACCTGTTCGGCGGTGGCGCCACTGCGGCGCCCCCGCCGCCGCCTTCAGGTGGCCCCTGGGGTGGTCGCCCCGCTGCGGCGAGCTACGCCCAGCAGGGCTACGCGCCGCCCCCGCCGCCGCCCAATTACGGCGCACAGCCGGGTTATGCCCAAGGCTATCCCGCCGGTGGCGGCCAGCCCAGCTTCCTGCAGGGCGCGGCGCAGACGGCGATGGGAGTCGCCGGTGGCGCGCTGCTGTTCGAAGGCGTGTCGTCGCTGTTCGGCGGCCATCACGGCTTCGGCGGTGGTGGTTTCGGCGGCGGTGGCTTCGGTGATACCGCCTGGGGCAACGGCATGCCGCAGGAGACCGTCAATGAGACGGTCGTGAACAACTACTATGACGGCACCTCGCCGTCCGACAGCGGCTATGCCAGCACCGATTACGCGGCGCCGGACCAGGGCGGCTTCCTCGACACCAGCTACGACCCCGGCTCGGATTTCGACACCGGCGGCTTCAGCGACGACGACAGCAGCTTCACCTAAGGGCTTCGGGTCGTAGGCCCACCTCACCCAACCCTCTCCCCCCTGAAGGGCGGAGAGGGCTTTATCGCGCTCCCTCTCTGCCCCGGTGGGGCGGAGAGGGTCGGGGAGAGGTGGGGCTGAAGAACGACCTTTAGTGCAGCGAGTGCTCGAACAGCGCGTCGATATCGGCCTCGTCGAAGCCGTAGCGGGCGCCGCAGAATTCGCAGGTGACCGAGACCTCGCCGTCGACGAACAGGTCGGTCAGTTCCTCGCGCGGGATCGACTGCAGCACGCCTTCGATGCGCTCCCGCGAGCACCGGCACTGCGCGGCGATGGGATGGACGGGGAAGACGCGGACGCCGTCCTCGTGGAACAGCCGGAACAGCAGGGTATCGGGCGGCAGCTTCGGGTCGACCAGTTCTCCCGGCTTGCAGCTGCTCATCAGCAACAGTGCCCGGCGCCAGCCGTCTTCATCGGCCTCCAGCGCCAGCTCGCCGCCGAAGCCGAGGCGGTGCGGCGTCTCTTCGCCCTCGATCTCCAAGGATGACGGCGGCAGTCGCTGGATCATCAACCCGCCGGCGCGCCACGGTCCCGCGGGCGTGACCCGCTGCACCGCGACCAGCACGCCGGTCTCGATCTGCTCGCTCTGGCGGAAATAGTGATGGACGCACTCGGCGAGGTTCGCGCCGTCGAGATCGACGATGCCCTGGTAGCGCTCGGTGTGCTCGCCCTGGTCGACGGTGAAGGCGAGATAGCCGGCGCCCAACAGCCGCGGCACCGCGTTGACCGGACCCGGTCCGGCCTCGAGCCTGGCCAGCGCCTCGGCGTCGTACTGGGCATAGCCGCGCACCGCGCCGGCCGAGGTTACGTCGGCGACCATCAGCCGGATCGGGCCATTGCCCTTGGTCTGCAGCGTGAAGACGCCCTCGTATTTGAGCGCGCCGGCCAGCAACACCGCGAGCGTGATCGCCTCGCCGAGCATCTGCGCGACGGGTTCGGGATAGTCGTGACGGCCGACGATTTCATCGACGGTGGTGCCGAGCCGGGCGAGCCGGCCGCGCAGCGCCGAGGCGTCGATCTGGAAGGGGCGGACGAGATCGTCGCCGGGCAGGCTCACGTCAGGCACCAGACCAGCACGCCCTTCTGGGCGTGGAGGCGGTTCTCGGCCTCGTCCCAGACCACCGATTGCGGGCCGTCGATGACCTCGCCGGTCACCTCCTCGCCGCGCTTGGCCGGCAGGCAGTGCATGAAGACGGCGCCCGGCGCCGCCTTGGCCATCAGCGCCTCGTCGACGCGATAGGGCTGCAGCAGGGCGTTGCGGGTGACGCTGGCCTCGACGCCCATCGACACCCAGGTATCGGTGACGATGCAGGTGGCGCCGCGCACCGCCTCGGCCGGGTCGGTGGTGACCAGGACCTTGGCACCCTCGGCCTTCGCCCAGGCCAGGATCTCCGGCGCCGGCTGATAGGGCGCCGGGCAGGCGAGGCGGATCTCGAAATTGAAGCGGGCGGCGGCATGGATCCAGGAGGTGGCGACATTGTTGCCGTCGCCGGTCCAGGCCACGACCTGCTTGGCGAGGTCGCCCTTGTGTTCCTCCAGGGTCATGACGTCGGCCATGATCTGGCAGGGATGGCTCTGGTCGGTCAGGCCGTTGATGACGGGGACTGTCGAATAATACGCCAGCTCCTCGAGCTTCGACTGCTCGGTGGTGCGGATCATGATGGCGTCGACATAGCGCGACAGCACGCGCGCGGTGTCCTTGATCGGCTCGCCGCGGCCCATCTGGCTGTCGCTATGGGTCAGCATCACGGTATCGCCGCCGAGCTGCTTCATCGCGACCTCGAACGAGACGCGGGTCCGGGTCGAATGTTTCTCGAAGATCAGCGCCAGGGTCTTGCCGGCCAGCGGGTGGTGCGGCGCGACGATACCCGCCGCGAGAGTCGAGCCGGGATGCTTGTAGGCGTGACCGATATCGAGGATGCGCCGCAGCTCCGCGGCGCTGATCTGATCGAGGTCGAGGAAATGGCGAGGCTGAGCCACGATCTACCCTTCCAATACCCGGCAGGCGGCGTCGATCTTGGCCATGGCTTCGGCGATCTCGTCTTCGCTTACGGTCAAGGGCGGCACCATGCGGATGACGTTGTCGCCGGCACCCACGGTCAGCAGCTTCTGGGTGTTGAGCTCGCGCACCAGATCGCTGTTGGTGACGACGCAGCGGATGCCGAGCAGCAGGCCTTCGCCGCGCGCCTCGGCGAGGATCGTCGGGTGGCGCCGGACCTGGTCTTGCAACCCTTCGAGCAGCAGCGCCGAGCGCGCCAGGACGGTGTCGAGGAAGCCGGGGGCCAGCACGACGTCGAGCACGGCGTTGCCGATCGCGGTCGCCAGCGGATTGCCGCCATAGGTCGAGCCGTGCGAGCCGGCGATCATGCCGGCTGCGGCCGCCTCGGTCGCCAGCACGGCGCCGAGCGGGAAGCCGCCGCCGATGCCCTTGGCGACCATCATGACGTCCGGGGTGATGCCGGCATATTCATGTGCCCACAGCTTGCCGCTGCGGCCCATGCCGCATTGCACCTCGTCGAAGATCAGCATCAGGCCGAACTCGTCGGCGATCTCGCGCAGGCCGCGGAGATATTCCGGCGAGGCCGCGCGCACGCCGCCTTCGCCCTGGATCGGTTCGACGATGATGCCGGCGGTCTCGGGCGTGATCGCCGCGCGCATCTCGTTGAGATTGCCGAAGGCGACGTGGTCGAAGCCCTCGACCGGCGGCCCGAAGCCCTTCAGGTATTTCTCGTTGCCGGCAGCCGCCAGGGTCGCGAGCGTGCGGCCGTGAAAGGCGCCCTCGCAACCGATGATGCGGTAGCGCTCAGGCTGGCCCTTGTTGGAGTGGTATTTGCGCACGACCTTGATCGCGAGCTCGCCGGCCTCGGCGCCGGAGTTCACGAAGAACGCGGTGTCGGCGAACGAGGTCGCGACCAGGCGTTCGGCCAGGCGGATCTGGTTGGGGACCTGATAGAGATTCGAGGTGTGCCAGAGCTTGTGGCCCTGGCTTACCAGGGTCTCGACCAGATGGGGATGGCAATGGCCGAGCGCGCAGACGGCGATGCCGGCCGTGAAATCGAGATAGCGGCTACCGTCGACGGTGAACAGCGCGCAGCCTTCGCCGCGCTCGAAAGCGAGGTCGAAGCGGGAATATGTCGGCATTACGGCGGGAATCACGGGTCTAACCTCCCGGTCGGGGTGGCTGTGGGGAAGAGCAGGGGCGAACGGGTCGTCGCCGAGGCCGCGCTTCCGGCAAACCGGAGCCGCGGCGGCAGGCTATTCTATCGTCGTCGCGTGACGGCGTGCTGACCGCGACCTTGCGCCTGCAGCACCTTTTGACCCTGAGCCCAAGTCATTATCCGCTCCCGACGGCAGGCCATGCTGCCGCACCTTTTTCAGCAAAGGAGGGAAACTATGGAAACAGCTCTCCCGGGTCAACCACTGGATTGACCGATACCGCGGCTTTTTGCCGGTTTGGGGCCGGTTTCGCTATGCCTTGAGCTTGTAGCCCGAGGCAAACAGCCGCCAGGCGAGCAGCAGCAGCAGGGCATTGATGGTCGCGGTCACCGCCATGCCGAGCAGCGGCGCGGCGTCGCTGACCCCGATGAAGCCGTAGCGGAAGCCGTCGATCAGGTAGAAGATCGGGTCGAAATGGGCGCCGATGCGGGCAAATGTCGGCAGGTTCTCGACCGAGTAGAACGTCCCCGACAGGAAGGACAGCGGCAGGATCACGAAATTGGTGACCGCTGCCATGTGGTCGAATTTCTCCGACCACAGCCCCGCCAGCACGCCGAGGGTCGACAGCATCAGCGAGGCCGAGACCGCGTTGAACAGGATGCAGCCGAGCGAGAAGATGTGGACCGGGGCGAAGGGCATGATCGCCAGTGCGACGACGAAGCCGACGAAGACGCCGCGCGTCGCCCCGCCGAGGCAGAGCGCCAGGATGGTCTCGGCAGGAGAGAGCGGCGGCATCAGCAGATCGACGATCGTGCCCTGCATCTTGCTGATCATGATCGAGGACGAGGTATTGGCGAAGGCGTTCTGGGTCACCGACATCATGATCAGGCCTGGCGCCAGGAACTCGGC
>CAIUCF010000752.1 GCA_903897565.1 uncultured Rhodospirillales bacterium
AATCCCCGGTGCCGACCACGGCCCAGCCGGCGTTCGGGATCTGCGACACGAAGCCCTGGCCGACCACCGCCACGCCGTTCATCTGGTACTCGTATAGCGCCCCCGTCGCGCCGTGCTGGAGGAGGATGTCGGACAGGCCGTCACGGGTGAAGTCGTCGTAGGCGAAGGAGGAGCCCCCCACGATGACTTCAGCGCCACCATTGCCGTCAGAGACGACCGAAAATGTCAGCCTTGTGTTTGCGCCTGCGAGGCCCAGAGTGGCCACGGTCGACCCGCTCCGGGTTATGACCAACTCGTTTGCGCTGGTCAGGCCGGCCGAGGTTGCCTTGATTGAATAGAGATCGAGAATCGCACCTGCGTCGAGTCGCACCGCGCCGGCAGTGGCACCCGACCAGAGCTGAAGTTCTCCACCGCTTTCGACGACGACCCCGCTCGCCGTGCTGCCAGAAAATATAGCCTCGGTGCCCCCGCTATAAACGACCGTATCGCTCGATATCCCACCACTAAAGTCGTACAAATTGCCGCCACTGAGTCCAGCCCTTGTGGTCGTGCCGCCGGAGTTTACGACCAAGCTTCCACCACTGAGCGCAATACTATCTTCGGCGGCACCTCCTGGGCCGAGGCGCTGACTGCCGCCATTGGTGATCAGAGTCCCCGAAGCCATTTGCCCGGACGAAACACTCTGAACCTCACCGCTCATGAGGACCAAGGGCCCGGATCTGGCCTGGACATTGACGAACGTATTGGAGCCGTTCGGTAGGGCGACAATGCTAAGTCCCGCAGGCGCGGTTTCGAGCGCGATCCGATCGACGACTTTGCCTTTGCTCGTCAAGACTAGTTCGCCGACGCTGGTCACACTGGCCGTATCCGCGACGACACCCATCAGTTCGACGACGGCGCCTGCGGTGGCCGAGAGGCCTGAGACAAACCCTCCCGAGTAAATGACCGCCTCGGCACCGTCGCTCAGGGCGATACCAACCGCACTTCCCGCGGAATTAACATAGACCGTACCACCGGCGGCAACGACGGTGCTTGTTACCGCTCCCCCCGATTCGACGGTCTGATCGCCATGATCATATACCTGGGTCCCCGCGGCAGACCCGTAGACCGCCTCAGATCCTCCACTATCGACCATAGTGCCGGTGGTGACGCCAGCCGATTGGATCACGAGCGCTCCATCGTCGATTGTGGTGCCGCTCGCGATTCCTCCGCTGAAGACCCAAAGATAGCTACCGGCATGCAAGACCGCGTCGACGGTTGTGCCACCGTCAAATATTGTCATCGACGCGCTGCTGTTGACCACCGCATCCACGGCAGAACAGCCCGAGTATACGATAACCTCGACACCGCTCGTCACCACGACGCCGCTCGTCGCGCCCCCGGAATTGAGCGGCAACCTCTCGTAGCTGCCGCTTAACAAAACGGTCCCAGATGCAGAACCGCCAAAGTCGACGAGTAATGTACCGCCCGCACTCACCACTGTGTTGGCCGCGAACCCACCCGAGTTGACCTCGACACCACCGCCCATCTCGATGATTGTGCCGCTGGCGGAGCCACCTCCGCTTAGAAACAGAGCCCCTCCGAGCTCCACCACACTGCGGAGTGCAGTCCCGCCCTGACCTATGATTTCCCTGCCGCCGCTATCGATTTGTGTCCCGGTGTCGATCTGACCCGAAGCCACAGTTTCAATCTGACCACTGGATACAATGATACTCATGTAAGGTGCTCGCTGGAATCTTGCGGCGAGAGACGCCGGTCATGATCTGCGCCGGACGGGACGAGGCCGGATTTTCGCCGAGCTTATTGCGCAGCGCCTGATGAAACAACTCTAAATATGTAGTTTACTCATAGACACAACGATGAATGACCAGGACGACGGGGCTGCTCAGTGATTCGTCACGACGCCCCAATTCACGCCCGGCACGGCGATGCTGGCGCCGCTGGTGACGGCGAAGCCGTTCATCTGCCACTGGTAGATCTCGGTGGTCGAGACGTTCTGGAACAGGATGTCGGATTTGCCGTCGCCGTTGTAGTCGCCGGTGCCGACGACGTGCCAGCCGCTGCCGACCGGGGTGCCGGGGCTGGCGCCGGAGAGCACGGCGGTGCCGCTCATCTCGTAGATATAGAGCTGCGAGGTGCCGGTGTTCTGGAACAGGATATCGGCCTTGCCGTCGCCGTTGAAATCCCCGGTGCCGACG
>CAIUCF010000753.1 GCA_903897565.1 uncultured Rhodospirillales bacterium
CGTCGGCACCGACAGCCACACCACCATGGTCAATGGCCTGGCCGTGCTCGGCTGGGGCGTCGGCGGTATCGAGGCGGAAGCTGCGATGCTCGGCCAGCCGATCTCCATGCTGCTGCCGGAAGTCGTCGGCTTCAAGGTCACTGGCAAGCTCAAGGAAGGCACCACCGCCACCGATCTGGTGCTGACCGCCACCCAGATGCTGCGCAAGAAGGGCGTCGTCGGCCGCTTCGTCGAATTCTTCGGCCCCGGCCTCGACAATCTCACCGTCGCCGATCGCTGCACCGTGGCCAATATGGCGCCGGAATATGGCGCGACCTGCGGCTTCTTCCCCGTCGATCGCCAGACCCTGAACTACCTCTCCTTCACCGGCCGCGACAAGGATCGCGTCGCCCTGGTCGAAGCCTACGCCAAGGCGCAAGGGCTGTGGCGCGACGCCAGCAGCCCGGATCCGGTGTTCACCGATGTGCTGGAACTCGACCTCGGTTCGGTCGAGTCCTCGATGGCCGGCCCCTCGCGTCCCCAGGACAAGGTTCTGCTGTCACAGGCCGCCGCCGGCTTCAAGGCCGCTCTGCCGAAGCTCGCGGGTCTCGCCGAAATGCCGAGCCGCGCGGTCAAGGTCGAGGGCACCAATTACGAGCTGAAGGACGGCGACGTCGTCATCGCCGCCATCACCAGCTGCACCAACACCTCGAACCCGAGCGTGCTGATCGGCGCCGGCCTGCTGGCGCGCAACGCCCGCAAGAAGGGGCTGACCACCAAGCCTTGGGTCAAGACCTCGCTGGCTCCCGGCAGCCAGGTGGTCACCGACTACCTCGCCGCCGCCGGCCTCAACGTCGATCTCGACGCGCTGGGCTTCAACCTCGTCGGTTATGGCTGCACCACCTGCATCGGCAATTCCGGGCCGCTGTCGGATCCGATCATCAAGGCGGTCGAGGACGGCAATCTCGTCGTCGGCGCCGTGATCTCGGGCAACCGCAACTTCGAGGGCCGCGTCAGCCCGCAGGTCCGCGCCAACTACCTGGCATCGCCGCCGCTGGTGGTCGCCTATGCGCTGGCCGGCTCGCTGCATATCGACATCACGACCGAGCCGCTCGGCACGGGTTCGGATGGCAAGCCGGTCTATCTCAAGGACATCTGGCCGTCGAACCTCGACATTGAAGAGGCGACCAAGAAGTTCGTGACCGAGGCCAGCTTCAAGTCGCGCTACAGCGACGTGTTCCTGGGTCCCAAGGAATGGCAGGCCGTGCCGACCGCGGAAGGCCAGACCTACAAGTTTATCGAGGGCTCGACCTATATCGCCGAGCCGCCGTTCTTCCAGAACATGTCGAAGGAGCCGGGCGTCTTCACCGATTTCTTCAAGGCGCGTCCGCTGGCGATCCTCGGCGACAGCATCACCACCGACCATATCTCGCCGGCCGGCTCCATCAAGAAGGCCAGCCCGGCGGGTGAGTATCTGCTCAGCCACCAGGTCCGCCCGGCCGATTTCAACCAGTACGGCACGCGCCGCGGCAACCACGAAGTCATGATGCGCGGCACCTTCGCCAATATCCGCATCAAGAACGAGATGGTCCCGGGCGTTGAAGGCGGCGTCACCAAGTACCAGCCTGCGGGCGACGTCCTGGCGATCTACGACGCCTCGATGAAGTACCAGGAGGCGGGCGTGCCGCTGGTAGTCATCGCCGGTAAAGAGTATGGCACCGGCTCGTCGCGTGACTGGGCTGCCAAGGGCACCCGCCTGCTCGGCGTCAAGGCCGTGATCGCCGAGAGCTTCGAG
>CAIUCF010000754.1 GCA_903897565.1 uncultured Rhodospirillales bacterium
GAAGCCGACCGAGGCGACCAGATCCTGATTGATCGCCCAGAAGTCGGGACGGCGATAGTCGAGCGAGACGGCATTCTTCGACTGCCCCGCCGTCGCCTCGGTTTTCACGTCCTGCGCCCCACCGAAGAGATTGCGATGCTCCCAGCTGGCGCTGGCCTCCAGGCCTTGGCTGGTGTCATAGCCGCCGCCGAAGGTCACGCTCCGCGGCACGCGCTCCTTGAGCTTGATGACGATGTCCGTGGGCTCGCCGGGCTGCGGCGGCCGTTCCGGGCTGATCGCCACCACCGAGAACAGGCCGGAGGTGATGAGTTCGCGCCGGGTCTTGTCGACCACGCGTTGATCGTAGAGATCGCCCTCGTTCCAGAGCACGCGGCGCCGGACATAGCTCGAGTTGAGATGTTCGAGCCCGGCGATGGTCACACGGCCGAAACGGCAGGAAGGGCCCGGATCGAGCGTGTAGGTCACCGTCACGCGCTTCGTCGCGCTATCGACGACGACCTTGCGATCGGTGATGCGGGCAAAGGGCCAACCGGTTTGATGCCGGGCGTCTACGATCGACTTCTCGGTGTCGAGGATGGTTTCGGCTCGGGCCGGTGCCCCGGTGACCAGCCCGTGGCTCGCCGCCTCCGTAGCGTTCCAGCCGATCGGTGTCGGCCCCGGTGTGGGCGAGACGACGGTGGCCGGGGCAAAGACATAGCGGGTCCCCTCCCTGATCGTCACCGTGACGCGGTAGGGCTCCTGCGTGCGGTCGATCGTCTCGTCGATGGCGGCGTCGTAATAGCCTTCCGAGTCGAGAACGGTCTTGAGGCGGACGAGATCGCGATGTGTGCGGTCGCGCAGGGCCGCGAAATTCGCCGGGTCGTGTTTGCGCAAGCCGATGAGGAGGGACGCCTCATTGATCGCCTTGGCGAGGTCGCCGTCGACGCCGACGAATTCGGTCTTGTAGCGAATGGCGGCGCGCGCCTCCCCCATCGGTACGGCGCCGATCGTCATCAAGAGGATTCCGAAGATCAGTCGGAAGCGGCGTCTCGCAGGGATGGTACCTGTATCCTCATCGATCGAATGCCGCGGGCGTTCATCGTTAAACACGAGGTCGCGGGTTGGGTTCCGGGATGCTGGCGCGCCGAGCCGGCAAACTCAAGCGCGCAGACCCCGGGTCGTCACAGCTTGTCGGCGGCGCAAGCCCCTGCCGTCCGATTGATCTTATACAGCTGGAACGACGGCACGCCTTTGACGAAGATCAGACACGAGGTCGGACGCACGGTGATCGGCTTCTTGTCGTAAAACACGACATAATCGTAGCGGCTCAACACGGGCGCGATCCTCACCTTTGCCGCGGAGTCGCCCTTGACGAATGCCGCCCAGATGATTTCGGTCGGCGCCTTGTCCGGCAGATCGGCAAAGGCCGGAGCAATCGCGAGCGGCTGCAAACCCTTGTAAGCAAAGACCGTCGGCACGAAGGCGTCGCGCAACGGCACTGCGAGCATCGGCACGTGGAATTGCGGGATATCGGCGCGGATATCGGCGGTCGGGCTCCAGTCGAAGGAGCCGGCAAGCCTGGCACCTTGCGGCAGCATGCTCAGGGTCGCCATGTCCGCATCGTAGAGGACCCGTGCTTTCTGCCACACCTGCTCGATGAAGATCATGCGGACCCCGAACATCAGCGCGGCGACCGCGCCAATGGCGACGAGGACCCGGGATCCTGCCTTTGGCCCAGGTTCGGTTCCGACGATCGGCAGCATGGCGATGAACAACGGCAGCCGAATATCGGCCGACGCGCCGCCGAACACCGTATCCGGCGAGGCGATGAACGCAGCAATGGCGATGCCGAGCCAGTATTTCAGCGGCGCTACCGCACGCAGAAACCCGCTGCCCAGACCGACCACGAAGAAGCCGATATAGAGCACGGCGCAGCCGAGATCGAACGGCTTGTGATAATTGTCGAAGATCCAGAAGAGATAGACCAGCTTCTGCCAGGGCGCCCGGAAGCCGAGGTTCTGGTGCGTGCCCGTGTGCCAGCTCAGGAACAGCAGTGCCGCCGGAACGAAGACGAGCCCGAGCGCGATTGCCCGTCCCAGCGCATTGGCGCGGGTCACTCCGGCGAGCTCGATGCCGAGCAGCAGGATGCCGAGGAACAACAACGCCTCGATATGGGCGAAGAATACCAGGCTCGCGAGCACCATGGTGACGGTCACGGCAATGATCGGCCGTATCCGCCGCAGGCTCGCCCAGATCGCCGCGACCCAGAAGGCGAGGCCGACGCCGAACAGGAAATTCACGAAGCCGACCAGGACCACCTGGTTGTAGAGCAGTAGGAAGCCGAGCAGCGGCCACGGCGTCAGACGGCGGAACATCGCCCGATGCAGCGCGATGATGCCGGTGACGTCGAGCGCCAGGGTGAGGACCAGGAACAGCTTGCCCGCGGTCCAGATCGACAGCACCGAGAGCCAGGGCGGGACGATGGCATCCATCGCCAGGTTCGGCAGGATCGCCCATTCGATGTGGTAATACTGCGCCAGGAACGGCGAGCGCCCGCCATCATGCAGGATATACATCCGCGCGAGATGGTTGGGGAAATCGCCGAGCGGCGGCACGATCACGGTCAGGATCGGCACCAGCGCGACCGCCGCCAGGACAGCGAACATCACCAGGGTGAGCCCGACCATTCCCGGCCGTGCCGCAGGCGCCGCCGCGGCGCGCGCCGATACCGTATTCGCGGTCATCGACCTGCGCTCACTTCTTCTTCCAGGTGACGACGCTCGACACGGCGTAGTTCCAGACCGAGCTCATCGCGGCACCGGCGATGCCGGCGAACCACCAGGACGATTGCTCGGTCCCGAACAGGAAATTGGCGATGCCGAGATTGGCGACGGCGCCGATGCCGCAGACCGCGGAGAAGGACAGCAGACCCTTGACGTAGCCCCAGCCGCGCAGGCGGCGATCGCTGTAGGTGAACCAGTTGTTGAGGCTGAAATTGCCGACCATGGCGATCAAGGTGGCGATGCCCTGGGCGACCACGAACTTGACGCCGAGATGCAGGCTGATCGCCAGCACGGTCAGATGGGCGGCGAGGCCGATCAAGCCGACCACGGAGAACAGCACGAAGCGGACGGGAAGGTACTGGCCGATGGTCTTGTCGGCCAGCAGCATCAGATATTCCCAGGCGACCTGGGAATCGAGCTTGCTCTCGCCGGCATGGCGCGGACGGAAGGTATAGGGCACCTCGCGAACCTTGAGCGGCGTCTTGGTCGAGGCGAGGACGTCGACGAGAATCTTGAAGCCCATGGCCGAGAGCTGGCGGACGGCGCCATCGAACGCCGCGCGGCGCATCAGGAAGAAGCCGCTCATCGGATCGGCGACGTTCATCTTGAGGATGAACTGGCCGAGCCGGGTCGCGAGCATCGAGGCCTTGGCGCGGCCCTCGTCCCAATCCTTGTCGATGCCGCCGCCGGAAATGTAGCGGCTGCCGATCACGAGGTCTTGGCCGTCATTCTTCGCGGCGGCCAGCATCTGCGGCAGGATGCTTTCGTCATGCTGGAGATCGGCATCCATGACGGCGATATAGGGCGCCGTGCTCGCCTGGATGCCTTCGATGCATGCGGACGACAAACCCCGCCGGCCGATGCGATGCAGCAGGCGGATACGATGATCCGTAGCGCCGATCTGTCGGATGACGTCGCGCGTGCGGTCGCGGGAATCGTCGTCGACGAAGATCACTTCCCAGAGGATGCCGCTCAGGACATGGCGGAGCCTGTCGACCACCTCGGCGATATTGCCCTCTTCGTTGAGCGTCGGCACGATCACCGTGAGTTCGGGCCCGGCCACCCCGACATCCACTGAGGGAATGCGTCCGTCGCCGGTCATGCTCGTGATTGCCACGTCGTCGTCCTTTTCTTCATCGCCCTTGCTGCTCAGATGAGCAGACTCCCGTGGTAGCCGCTCCCCGCCCACAGGGCAAGGCCGCGGCGACCTCCACCACGAAGAACGGCCGGCGTCAGGAATTATTCAATGCACGAGGCATCAAGGTATGTCGGCGTCGGTTCGTTCCCGGAGCGCCGACGAGAAATCACCCTGCGGGGAGGTCTCCCCAGCCGTCCGGGCCGAGCGCCTCGAGCGGGCGGAATCGGGTCTTGTAGGCCATTTTGCGGCTCTCGCCGATCCAGTAGCCGAGATAGACATATGGCAGTCGGCGGGCGCGCGCGAGTTCCAGGAGGGTCATGACAAGATAGGTACCGAGGCTGCGCTGCGGCTCGTCGGGCCGGTAGAAGCTGTAGACCGCCGACAGGCCGTCATCGAGGATATCGGTGAGACAGGCGCCGGCGAGCTTGCCGGCAGGATCGGTCAGGGTGACCAGCACGGTATCGACGGGCGAATCCTCGATCATCGTGCGGTAATCGGCGAAGCTCATGCTGGCCATGTCGCTGTCGCCATGACGGGACCGGACATACTCGCTGAAGGTCTCGAAATGTGACGCCTCTGCCGTGGCCGGCATGCAGCCGGGCGTGAGGTCGGCGTTGAGCTGTTCCAGGCGGCGGCCGGAGCGCTGAGACCGAAACCGTCCGACTGGAATCCGCACCGGCACGCAGGCGGCGCAGGACGGGCAGGCCGGGCGATAGGCGTAGCGATGGCTGCGGCGGAACCCCGCTCGCGATAGATCGCTATAGAGCGCGACCGATCCCGGCAGCGGCGATCCGGCCCCGGGATCGACGGCGGAGGAGAGAATTTTCTCGAAGCTGCCGGGCAGCTCCGTGATGATCTTACGTTCGGTGCGCCCCTCCAGATAGGGGCAAGCCTGGGGGCTGGTGCGGAAGAAGTGTTGAAGTGGCGTGACGAGCGGCCAGTTCATCGTGCTCCCCGGTCAAGCCTCGGTTGGCGAGGCGGCGATTGCGGACTGCTCTTGGCTCTGCTCCTGCCCCGCTTCGGGAAGGGGCTGGTGGCCGAAGAAATCGACCCTGAGATGATTGGTGATCGCCATCAGGTGCCGTTGGATCAAGTCTATATAATCATGCAGTCCACGGCTGAGAATGGTCTCGATCGAATGCGCTTGCAGCAGGCTGCGCAATTCGTCGATCGCCTCCGCTGCGGCGTTGCCGCCGCGCAGCACGTAGCGCGATTTCAATTCGGTGAGCAGGCTGTCGAACTCGTTGAGGCAGAGCGCGACCGAGCGCGGGAAGCGCTGATTGAGCAACAGGAATCCGGCGACCCGGGCCGGGGTGATGCTCGAGGTGTGGAGACGGCGGAACGCGTGGTAGCCGGCCGCCGAACGCAGCAGGGCGCTCCAATGGCTGAGATCGACCGCCGAGCCGACATCGGCGTCGCGCGGCAGCAGCAAATGGTACTTGATGTCGAGCAGGCGCGTCGTCTGGTCGGCGCGCTCGATGTAGCGGCCCATCTGGTAAAAGTACCAGCTCTGGTCGCGATAGAATGTGCCTTCCGTGACCCCGGTATGGGTCTGGCAGGATTCCTTGATCGTATTGAACAGCCGGTTCAACCCGCCCGGCGCCAGATCGGTGGTCTCCAACGCGTTGAGGCGGTTGTAGAAGACGTTGAGCTGGACCCACATCTCCGTCGAAATCAGCGGCCGTAGGGTGCGTGCATTCTCCCGGGCATTGCGCACGGCCGACAGGATCGAGGTCGGGTTGTCGCCGTCGAGGACATAGAAGCGCAGCACCGCCTCGGCGGTGGCGACCGCGTGCTTCTCGAAGAAGCGCTTCTCGTCGGAATAGAGCTGGACGATCGAGAGCCAGTTCTGGTTACCGCGGCTGTCGCGGCTGAACGTCTCGTGCACATCGAGGATGCGGGCGAGATTCTCGGCCCGCTCGACGTTGCGGGCGAGCCAGAAGATGCAATCGGCGTAACGGGCGAGAAGACTGCTACTCAAGTACCCACGTGTCTTTCGACCCGCCTCCCTGGGAAGAATTGACGATGAGCGAGCCCTTGCGCAGGGCGACCCGGCTGAGGCCTCCCGGCAGAACCCAGGTCTTCTCGCCGGTGATCGCGAACGGCCGCAGATCGACGTGTCGCGGCTCGACGGCGTTGCCGATCAATGTCGGCGACACCGACAGGCTGATGGTCGGCTGGCTGATATAGTTCGACGGGTCGGCCAGCAACTTGGTGCGGCAATCGTCGAGTTCTTCCTTGTTTGCGCGCGGCCCGATCGTGATGAGA
>CAIUCF010000755.1 GCA_903897565.1 uncultured Rhodospirillales bacterium
CATCGATCGTCAACGTGAGCGCCGCCTCGTAGAGCGCGGTCGTCGGATCCGGCGGCAGCAGCTGCACGGCGACGGCCTTGGCGTCGATCACGGTCTTGCGGCCGATCGCATCGGTGACGGTGCCCTTCAGCCATTTCTGGCGCAGCTGCTCGTCGAGTTCGAAATCACACTCGAAGCCGGTGACTTCCGACATCTTGCCGTCCTTGAAGACATAGCCACGCAGCTCGATGCGCCCGCGCACGATCATCTGGAAGACATGGACCGAGGTATCGGTGCCGGACTGCGAGACCAGCCATTTCCAATGCTGCGCGTATTGCCAGTCGCGCGTGCCCCAGCTGTGATCGCGGTGACAGGTGGTGTCGACCGGAATGACGCGGCCGTCGATGGTGATCGAGCCCTTGGCCGTACCGCTCTGCTCCATCCGGTTGTCAGCCATGAACGCCCAGCAGCCGCGCGGGTCGGAAGCGTAGGAATAGGCCGGGTGCATGGCCTCGAAGGCCAGTTCGATCGACGCCCGTTCGCCCTTCCAGGAGAACCAGGCCTTGTCGAGCTTGAGGTCCTGCTTGAGCGTGAAATCGGCGACCGTCCAGTGGTCGAAATTCTGGTCGGCAGGCACCACGACACCGTCAATCCGGCCGACGATCGGGCCGTTGGGGACGCCCGGCCCGAAGATGGCGCAGGCGAAGCCGGCGACGTTCTGGCGATCGACCCAGGTATAGACGAAGGCGCCGATCCCGGCTTCCGGCAGCGACAGGATGTAGGGGATGGATTCCCGCGTGAACGGCGCGTCGCGCAAGGCATGCCTGCCATCGTTCTCCGGCTCGAGCCACAGGTTCGGATTCGCGAGGACGCTGCGATCGATCATGGTTCCACTCCCGTTTTGTTTGCCGACGATGCGGCATCGCCGCACAGTATCGCCAGTTTTTTATCGACTTCGATTTGATATATCTACGGGAGTGGTCGGCAACGTCAAGAACGTCTTTCGAGCGGCGCGTCTCAGTCCGCCTTGACATCCTTATATGCGCCGACCGCTTCATGGATGACAGCGCGGGCGGTGTCCGTCTCCTCGGCCGTGGACGTTTCGGCAACGAGGACGATCTGGCCATTGGCGATCGCATCGCTCACCAAATCTGACAGAAGCCCGGATTTCGGCGCGGTATTTGCGGCGGCCCCCGCCGCCGCGCCGATCATGCCGCCGACGCTCGCACCCCAGCCCAACATGACGAGAGGCCCGATCAGCGGGCTGGCGACGAACAGCGTGACACTCGACGCGACGAGGGCGATTTCGGCCAGACCGCCGATCCCGGTGCCGACGACGGTCCCGATCGCGCCGGCGGTCACGATATTGGTGAGCGTCTTGTTGCTTTCCGGCTGCGGCGCGACCTCGGTCGGTCGCGAATTGGCATCGAATATCGAGACTTGTTGCGCCGGCAGATGCCGTTCGACCAGGGCCGCACGCGCCGTCTGCGCGGCCCCACGATCGGCGAAGAAGCCGGAAATGTGATGGCGATACGTCTCCATAATCCTACTCCCGGTGGCAGGCCGAAATTGCGGGGCGGCTCAACTGTGCCGCGTTTGGCCTGATTGGATCAGGTTGCTCGCGCCTCGAGGCAGGATCAGAAAGCACCTAAGCCTCGTGAGTGTCGTGATTATGGAACTGTCGAGGCACACTGGTCGTTCCACGAGTAGTTTCCGAAGCTGTCGCCGGCGCCGAATCGAGGCCCATGCTCGCAGCCGGGATGCACCAAGAGGCAGCACGATCAGGAAGAGTCCGATGGCCACGAAGGCAAGCGCATCAGCGAACTCGGGTGCGGGCGACGACGCCGAATTCTATATGCGGCGCGCTCTGGAACTCGCCCGCATCGGATCAATCACCCCCGGGGCGGCGGCAATCGGCTGCGTGATCGTGCGCGACGGCCAGATCCTCGGCGAAGGCCATAACGAGGTGGATCTGCGGCACGATACGACTGCGCATGCCGAAATCGTCGCCATGCGCCGCGCCGGGGTGGCGGCGGGGTCGGCCGAGCTTCGCGGCGCCACGCTCTACACGACCTTGCAGCCCTGCGGCATGTGCAGCATGGCCGTGATCTGGAGCAAGATCGATCGCATTGTGTTCGGCGCCGGCCGCGCCGAT
Source organism: uncultured Rhodospirillales bacterium (assembly GCA_903897565.1). Taxonomy (GTDB): domain Bacteria; phylum Pseudomonadota; class Alphaproteobacteria; order ATCC43930; family CGMCC-115725; genus CAIXXC01. Next base: position 2,135 of record CAIUCF010000755.1, read on the forward strand.
GTCCATGCGATGTATTTCGAGGAGCGCCACCTCGACACGGTCGACTTCATCGCTGACGCCTTCCGCGACGATCTCGTGATCCTCGGCGGTGTGCTCCGCGACGACTGCGCCGCACTCTATTATGGCCCGGGAGACGACCCGCCACCCGAGGAGCAAAGCAATCTCTGAGTTCAACACTCCGCAAGCGTGGCCGGGCTTGGTCATTGCAGGCGATTTCCCGATCGTCTGCGTCGGAGGCTCGGCGGGCGGGCTCGACGCCTATATCCGACTGCTCGACCATCTGCCGCCGGACATGGGCGTCGCCATCGTGATCGTCAACCACCTGCGAGAGGTCGATACCCTTCTGCACGAAATCCTGCCGCGCCATACCCGAATGCCTGTCGAGCTGATCTCGGAGCGGCTGCGGATCGAACCGGACCGAGTCTTCATTATCCCCAGTCAGCGCGACCTGCATGTCTGCGACGGCGAGTTTCGCCTCAGGCCGATATCGAAACCCAGAGGCTGGCCCGACGTCATCACGATCTTCCTGAAGTCTCTCACTGAGCACTGGTCCGGACCGCTGATCGCGGTCATCGTTTCCGGCTATGACGGTGACGGCGCAGTCGCGCTACGCGGTATCAAGGAGGTGGGCGGCATTACCATCGCCCAGCGGCTCGACACCGCAGCACAGCCCGATATGCCGGAGAGTGCGATCGCCAGCGGCTGGATCGATTTCATTCTGTCGCCTGAAGAGATCGCGGCGAAGATCATAAGCCTGACGCGGGGGATAGCCCACGCGCACGTCCTCTGAGGAACTCGACGAGTGAACTCCGTTTGCCGTGCGGCGGCACCGGTCGCGGCCCGGGCATGCAATCAGGCGTCGCATCAGCTATGCTGGCCCGAGAGGGAGATTCGACCATGTCCCGCAACATCCTGCCCTGGCCGGGGGCGCCGCTCGCGATCGCCTCGGCGCTGCTGTTCGGCGCCAGCACGCCCTTCGCCAAACTGCTGCTCGGCAACGGTATCAGCCCGCTCGTGCTCGCCGGATTGCTGTATCTCGGCTCCGGGATCGG
>CAIUCF010000756.1 GCA_903897565.1 uncultured Rhodospirillales bacterium
TCGAACAGGCCCAAGGCGGCACCCTGTTCCTGGACGAGATCGGCGACATGCCGCTCGAAGCCCAGACGCGACTGCTGCGTGTGCTCCAGGAAGGCGAATATACCTCGGTGGGTGGTCGCACGCCGATCAAGGCCAATGTCCGGATCGTCGCGGCGACCCATCGTGATCTGCGGCAATTGATCCGCCAGGGGCAATTCCGCGAGGATTTGTTCTATCGTCTCAACGTCGTGCCGATCCGCCTGCCGCCGCTGCGCGAGCGCGTCCAAGACATCCCGGCGCTCGCCCGCCACTTCCTGAACGCCGCTGCCGCGGAAGGGCTGCCGCAGAAGAGCCTGACCGCCGAGAGCATCGATCGGCTGAAGGAGCATCGCTGGCCGGGCAATGTCCGCGAGCTCGAAAACGTCATCCGCCGGATCGCCGCGCTGTATTCCCAGGAGGTCATCGACGTCTCGGTGGTCGAGCAGGAACTGGCCGACGTCTCGGTCGCCCTGCCGCCTTCGGAAGTGCCGGCGAATGAAGGCATGGGTCAGGCGGTCGAACGGCACCTGCGCGAGTATTTCGCCGCGCACAAGGATGCGCTGCCGGCCAACGGCCTATATGACCGGGTGCTGCGGGAGATCGAGCGGCCCTTGATCAACCTGACCCTGGCAGCAACCCGCGGCAATCAGATCAAAGCGTCGCAACTGCTCGGTCTCAACCGCAATACCCTGCGCAAGAAGATCCGCGAGTTGGACATCCCGGTGGTGCGCGGCCTAAAATAGCCGCGTGACAGCTGTTCCAGGATGACGTGACGACAAACCCGCCGACCCAAGATCCAGCGCCGCCGGAGGACCCGTTCGCAGCGGCGCCGCCGGGACGCAAACGCGTGCGCCGGACCTTGCGCCATGTCATCCAGATCGCCGGGCGGCGTGGGGTCGAGCAGATCCTGATGATCTGTCTCGCTGCGCTGGCGATCCTGACCGGTCTTGCGACCTATGTCGCCGGCTCGGGGAACTCGCCCTACGAGGCCGATGGCGGGCTGCTGCTGCCGCTGCTCTATATCAACATGGTCATGGTGCTGGTGTTCAGCGCCGTGGTCGCGCGCCGTCTGGCCGAGGTCTGGGTGCAGCGTCGTCGCGGCCTCGCCGGCTCGCGCCTGCATATCCGGCTGGTGGTGCTGTTCAGCACCGTCGCGGTGATTCCCACGATCATCGTCGCGCTGTTCGCCTATGCCTTCCTCAATATCGGCATGGAATCCTGGTTCAGCGACAAGGTGCGCACCGCGCTCAGCGAATCCCGGGCGGTCGCGCAGGCCTATCTCGCCGAGCATCAGCAGAACATCCGCGCCGACGCCCTGGCCGTGGCCGCCGATTTCAATCGCAACGGCTTTCAGTTGATCAGCAACCGCGCCGTCATGGACGGGTTTCTCGACGCCGAGGTGTCGACCCGCCAGCTGACCGAAGCGGTCGTCTTCAGCGAGAAGGGCCATAGCGTGCTCGGCCGCTCGACCTTCAGCTTCGCGCTGGAATTCGAGCCGATCCCGGAATCATCGATGCAGCTCGCGCGCTCCGGCGAGGTCGCGATTCTCACCAGCGAAAACGAGAACCGGGTTCGCGCCCTGGTCCGGATCGACCAGTTGCCGGGCGTGATGCTCTATGTCGGCCGGCCGGTCGAACCCCGGGTGATCGACTACCTCAAGAAGACCAACGCCGCGGTCGACCAGTACGAGCGCCTCGAGCTGCAGCGCTCCGGGTTCCAGATCAAGTTCGTGCTGATCTTCGGCGGCGCCGCCGTGCTCCTCCTGCTCGTCGCCGTGTGGGTCGGCCTGAACTTCGCGACCGGCATCTCGCGACGCATCAGCGGTCTCGTCGTCGCGGCCGAGAAGGTCCGCGGCGGCGATCTCTCGGCGCGGGTCGCAGAACTCGACGAGAATGACGAATTCGGGTCTCTGGGTCGTGCGTTCAACCGGATGACCGACGAGATCGAAAATCAGCAGGGCGAGCTGGTCGAGGCCAACCGCCAGCTCGATTACCGCCGCCGTTTTACCGAGGCCGTGCTCTCCGGTGTGTCTGCCGGGGTCACCGGCCTGGACGAGCACGGCGTCATCACCTTGCCCAATCGCTCGGCGGCGCAATTGCTGGGTCTCGATTTCGACCAGATGCTCGGCCGTTATCTCGGCGACGTCGTGCCGGAGATGGTCCCGCTGCTCGAAGAAGCAGTGTCGAATTCGCGCACCCGGGTCGAGAGCCAGATCAAGATCCTCGCCAACAACCGCGCGACGACCCTGCTGGTTCGCATCACCGCGGAATCGGGCCACGGCGAGATCCGTGGCTACGTCGTGACCTTCGACAACATCACCGATCTGGTGGCGGCGCAACGCAAGGCGGCCTGGGCGGATGTCGCGCGGCGCATCGCCCATGAAATGAAGAATCCGCTGACGCCGATCCAGCTCTCGGCCGAGCGGCTCAAGAAGAAATATCTCGGCGAGATCAAGAGCGACCCCGAGACCTTCCAGCTCTGTACCGACACCATCATCCGTCAGGTCGGCGATATCGGCCGCATGGTCGATGAGTTCTCCTCCTTCGCCCGCATGCCGACGCCGGTGCTGCGCGAGGAAAGCCTGACGGATATCGCCCGCCAGGCCGTCTTCCTGCAGCGGACCGCCCATGGCGACATCGAGTTCAATTTCGAATTCCCACCGGAGCCGGTCATGGCGCGCTGCGATTCGCGCCAGATCAGCCAGGCGCTCATCAACCTGCTGCAGAATGCGATCGATTCGATTCATGGCCGCGCCATGGCCGGGGGTGATGCGGCGCCGGCCGGCCGAATCGACGTCAGCCTGACCAGTGACCAGAGCCAAGTGGTTCTGTCGGTTGCCGATAATGGCAAGGGGCTGCCCAAGGAAGGGCGCGAAACGCTCACCGAACCCTATGTGACGACGCGAACCAAGGGGACGGGGCTCGGCCTTGCCATCGTCAAGAAGATCATGGAAGACCATTCGGGTTCGCTCGTGCTAGAGGATTCCGCGTCTGGTGGTGCCAAGGTAAGCTTGGTATTTCCGAACGACCTGAAGACCGGTTCACCGCGTGATCAAACCGGCTTGAACGATACTATGGAAAAAAGGGAAGCCCTGTTCCATGGCTCATGACGTGCTCATTGTCGACGACGAAGCCGATATCAGAATGCTTATTGCCGGTATCCTTCAGGACGAGGGATACCAAACCCGGGAAGCAGGCGACAGCACCACGGCGCTCGCCCGCATTCGCCAGCGCCAGCCCTCGCTGGTCGTGCTCGACATCTGGTTGCAGGGCAGCGAGCTCGACGGCATGGAGATCCTCAAGATCATCCGCCGGGAAGCGCCGTCGCTGCCGGTGCTGATGATCAGTGGCCACGGCAATATCGAGACCGCCGTCGCGGCCATCAAGATCGGCGCCTACGACTTCATCGAGAAGCCGTTCAAATCGGATCGCCTGCTGCTCCAGGTCGAGCGCGCGATCGAGGCGGCGCGCCTGCGCCGGGATTATGAGGAGTTGAAGCTGCGCTCCGGCGGCGACGCCGAGCTGATCGGCAACTCGCCGGCCGTCAACCAGCTGCGTCACGCCATCGAGAAAGTCGCGCCCACCGGCTCGCGCGTGCTGATCAGCGGCCCGGCCGGGGCCGGCAAGGAAATCGCCGCGCGGTTGCTGCATAATCGTTCGCGCCGTGCCAAGGGGCCATTCATCGCGATCAACTGCGCCGTGATGCGCCCCGAGCGGCTCGAGGTCGAGCTGTTCGGCACCGAGGCTGGCGGCGAGGGGCCCGACAGTACGCGCAAGATCGGCACCTTCGAGCAGGCGCATAGCGGCACCTTGTTCCTCGACGAAGTCGCAGATATGCCGCTGGAGACCCAGGGCAAGATCGTCCGGGTGCTGCAGGAGCAGGTGTTCGAGCGCGTCGGCGGCACCAACCGCGTCGAGGTCGATGTCCGCGTCGTTGCCTCGTCCAATCGTGACCTCGCCGCCGAGATCGCGGCCGGGCGCTTTCGCGAGGATCTGTTCTACCGTCTCTCGGTCGTGCCGATCCGCGTGCCGCCGTTGCGCGAGCGGCGCGAGGATATCCCGCTGCTGGTCCGCCACTTCATGGGCCACGCTGCGCAGGCCGGCGGACTCACCCCGCGTGAGGTCGGCGAGGACGCTATGGCGGCGCTGCAGGGTTATGAATGGCCGGGCAATGTACGCCAGCTCCGCAATGTCATCGACTGGCTGCTGATCATGGCGCCGGGCGAGGCCAAGGAGCCGATCCGCGCCGATATGCTGCCCGCCGAAATCGGCTCTATCGTCCCGACCGTCCTCAAATGGGAAAAGGGCGGCGAGATCATGACCTTGCCGTTGCGAGAGGCGCGGGAGGTGTTCGAGCGCGAATACCTGATCGCGCAGGTCACCCGGTTCGGGGGCAATATTTCGCGGACCGCCGCTTTTATTGGCATGGAGCGCTCGGCGTTGCATCGGAAGTTGAAATCGCTGGGCGTCCTCACCCATGACCGAGGCTGACCCGCTTGGCTGGTGAGCCCGAGCGTGCGCCGCGCTGGACTTCCCCCAAAGCCATCCTGTTCGACTGGGACAATACCCTCGTCGATTCCTGGGGCACGATCCATGAGGCGCTGAACCAGACGTTCCTGGCGATGGGAACGCCGGCGTGGTCGCTCGACGAGGTCAAGCTGCGGGTTCGCCACTCGCTGCGGGATTCCGTCCCCGCGCTGTTCGGTGATTCCTGGGAGCAGGCACGCGCGCTTTATCTGGCGAATTTCGAGGCGCTGCTTCTCGATCGGCTCGTGCCGCTCCCGGGAGCCGCCGGGCTGATCGAGGCGCTCCATGCTGCCGGTTTCTATCTCGGCGTGGTCAGCAACAAGACCGGGCGCCTGTTGCGGCGCGAGGTCGCGGCCTTGGGCTGGGAGCCGCGCTTCCGGCGCATCGTCGGCGCCGGCGACGCTGCCGCCGACAAGCCGGCTCGCGCCCCGGTCGCGATGGCGCTGGAGGGCAGCGGGGTCGATCCCGGAGGCGCCGTCTGGTTCGTCGGCGATACCGATATCGACATGGCCTGTGCCATCAACTCGGGCTGCGTGCCGGTCTGGGTCGGGCCCCCGGCCGAGGAGCCCCTCGGGGTCGCCGCTTCCCCGAGCATCTGGTTCGAAAATTGCGAGGCGTTGAGGATGGCAGTTCTTCCATCTTCGCACTTGCAATATAAATGAAGGATAGACACTTTAAGGGAGGCGATATCGCCTCGATTGCACCCCCGCTTGGAGTTCGCGTTGGACCGGCGGTTTACCTTGAGCCGAAAGGCTCCAACAACTGGACACAGGGGAATATCCCATGTCAGACAAATCGCAGAACGTCCAAGACGTATTCCTGAATTACCTACGGAAGCACAAGACTCCGGTCACCGTGTTCCTGGTAAACGGCGTCAAGCTTCAGGGTATCATTACTTGGTTTGATAATTTCTCCATGCTGCTGCGCCGCGACGCGCATTCTCAGCTGGTCTATAAGCATGCGATCTCGACCGTGATGCCGGGTCAGCCTGTTCAGTTATTTGAAGGCGACAAGGATTCTGATGTTTAGAGATCTGGGCCGCGCTGCTTGAGCGAGCGCGGTTCGGCGGTGTCCGAAGGTAAGACGGGACGCGCCTATGTGCTCCATCCATACCCGCGTATGGGAGCATCTCGCGATAGCGATGTTGCAGTGCGGTCGCCGGCGGCGGGACTCGACGAGGCCGTCGGGCTGGCGGCGGCGATCGACCTCGAAATCGTCGGCGCGGATCTCGTTCGGCTCGTCAACCCGCGCCCAGCCACGCTGTTCGGCAAGGGCACGGTCGAGGCGCTCGCGGAGCGCATCGCCGAACTCGAGATCACCGTCTGTATCGTCGATGCCCCGGTTACCCCGGTGCAGCAGCGCAACCTCGAGAAGGCTTGGCAGTGCAAGGTCATCGATCGGACCGGCCTGATCCTCGAGATTTTCGGGGCGCGGGCGCGCACGCATGAGGGACGACTGCAGGTCGAACTGGCCTCGCTGTCCTATCAGCGCTCCCGGCTGGTGCGCTCCTGGACCCATCTGGAGCGGCAGCGCGGCGGCTTCGGCTTTCTCGGCGGTCCCGGCGAAAGCCAGCTCGAGATCGATCGCCGCCTGATCGGCGAGCGGATCACGCGGCTGAAGCGCGAGCTGCAGGCGGTCAAGCAGACCCGCGAATTGCACCGCACGGCTCGACGCCGGGTGCCCTATCCGATCGTCGCGCTCGTCGGCTACACCAATGCCGGCAAGTCGACGCTCTTCAATCGCCTCACCAAGGCCGAGGTGTTCGCGCAGGACCTGCTGTTCGCGACGCTCGACCCGACGATGCGATCCTTGCAGCTGCCGTCAGGCCGCAAGGCGATCCTGAGCGATACGGTCGGCTTCATCTCGGACCTGCCGACCCATCTGATCGCGGCGTTTCGGGCGACCCTCGAAGAGGTGCTCGAAGCGGATCTGATTGTCCATGTCCGCGATATTGCCCATCCGGATACCGAGGCTCAGGCGCAGGACGTCATGACCGTGCTCAAGGACCTCGGCGTCAATGCGGACGAGGGCGGCACCAAGATCATCGAGGCCTTCAACAAGACCGATCTCCTCGATCAGGCCGGGCGCGAGCGGCTCGCAGTCCAGGCCGGCTGGGACGAGGATGTCGTGCCGCTTTCCGCCGTGACCGGCGAAGGCTGCGACGCTGTGGTCGCGCGAATCGATCGCCTGCTGGCGGCGGCGAGCCATCCGGTATCGATCGATCTGCCCCTCGCCGATGGTGCGTCGATTGCCTGGCTCTACCGCCATGGCGAGGTGCTGGAGCGACGGGACGATGACGAGACGGCGCATCTCCTGATCAATATGGGCCAGGAAGATCTCGCCCGTTTCCATGCCCGGCAGCGTGCCTCGTGACGCCCGATATCGAGACGGTCTCGGCCTATATCCGCGAGACGGCCCGCGCCCATATTCTGCCCCGCTTCGAGCGGCTTGCGGCGGCCGATATCCGAGAGAAATCGCCAGGCGATCTCGTCACGATCGCCGATATCGAGACGGAGCAGGCGCTGACGCCGCTGCTGCGCGACCTGATCCCGGGGTCGGTGGTGGTGGGCGAGGAGGCGACGGCCGCCGATGGCACGCTGCTGCGCCATCTCGAGGGCGAGGGCCATGCCTGGCTGATCGATCCGGTCGACGGCACGGCGAATTTCGCCGCCGGCTTGCCGCTGTTCGCGGTGATGGTCGCCTATGCGGTCCATGGCGAGATCGTCGCGTCCTGGATCTACGATCCGACGACCGATCGCATGGCCGTCGCGACCAGGGGCGGCGGCGCCTGGCTTAACGGGGTACGCCTCTCCGTCGCCGATGCCACCGAGGCCAGCAGCATGAGCGGCTCGCTGTCGATCCGCTTCGGCAACCGGCATTTGGTGCGCAGGATCGCCGGTCGTTCCAACATGGTCGGCTCGGTATTCAGTTTCCGGTGCGCCGGACACGAGTATCTGGCACTCGCCAGCGGCCGTGCCCATTTCGCGCTCTATCACCGCCTGATGCCCTGGGACCACGCCCCGGGCTTCCTGCTGCACCGCGAGGCCGGCGGCTTCGGCCAGCGCCTCGACCGCAGCCAGTATTCGCCGCGGACCCATGACGGCGGCTTGCTGCTGACACCGGACGAGGGCAGCTGGGAAGAGCTCTATCAGGTGCTGATCGGCAAATAGCCGTCAGGCGCGCGCCTTCTCCTCGGCTTTGATGGCGTCCCAGAGCGCGTCCAGCGTAGCGAGATCCTGGCTTGCCGCCGTCAGGCCTTGTGCCTGGAGACGATCTTCGATCGCCCGGAATCGCCGTTCGAACTTCAAAGTCGCGCGGCGCAGGCTGCCCTCGGGATCGAGGTCGAGCTTGCGGGCGAGATTGGTGATGGCGAACAGCAGGTCGCCGAGTTCCTCGTCGATCCGCTCGGCGGGCGCATCGCTCGCGATCTCGACGCGCAGCTCTTCGGCCTCTTCGGCGATCTTGTCGCGGACGGGCAGCGCGCTGCCCCAGTCGAAGCCGACCCGCGCCGCGCGGCCCTGGATCTTGGCGGCCCGCGTCAGCGCCGGCAGCGCCGCGGTCACGCCGTCGAGTGCCGAGACCGGTCCGGACGCGGTTTCGCCCTTGGCCGAGCGCTCGGCCGCCTTGATCGCCTCCCAGGAGACCGTCTGCGCGGCGGCGTCACCGATTTGGGCGTCGCCGAAGACATGGGGATGGCGGCGGACCATCTTGTCGGCACAGGCATGGGCTATGTCGTCGAAGGCGAAGTGATCCTGCTCCTGCGCCATGCGGCCATGGAACACGACCTGGAACAGGAGATCGCCGAGCTCGTCGCGTAGGCTGGCCATATCCTGGCGTTCGATCGCGTCGGCGACTTCGTAGGCCTCTTCGATGGTATAGGGCGCGATGGTCGCGAAATTCTGTTCGAGATCCCAGGGGCAGCCCCCTTCGGGATCGCGCAGCTTGGCCATGATCTCGAGGAGACGGTCGATACCGCGAGGCGTCGTCATGCCTTGCCCTTGCTTTCGAGGTCGCGAAGCATCTGCTTGACCACCTGTGCGGCCCGCACGGTGTCGCGGTCGATCGCGTCGGTCACGGATTCCTTGGCGGCGCGTTCCTGTTGCAGGGTTTCGATCTTCGCCAGGATCTGCCGCCGGGTGTCGAGGATGGACTGCTCGTTGCGGATGCGCTCGGCGGATTTGACCCGCGGTGCCACGCGGGCCGCGGCTCTGGCGGGAGCCGGCTTGGCAGAAAATAGGGAGAGCCAGTTGCGCCAGAAAGCCATCGAGAAGAACCCTCTCCGATCAAGTGTTGGTATTGTCCGAGCATCGGCTCCGCAAGACAAGGCGGGAATATGCTCGAGGGGATATCGCGTCGTCGGGCTTAGCCGATGGTGACGCGATTCCTGCCGCTGGCCTTGGCCTCGTAAAGCGCGTCGTCGGCCCTGCAGACAATACTTGCCGGGGCGTCGTCGCTCGGGAGCGATTCGGCGACGCCGATGCTCACCGTTACCGCAACCGGGTTGCCGGCGATCTCGACGACCCGCTCGGCCATCGCCAGCCGGATGCGATCCAGCACGATGGTCGCCTCGGCGACCCGGCAGTCGGGAAGCACGATCGCAAATTCCTCGCCCCCGATTCGAGCAACGGTATCGGCGGCACGACAACTGCCCGAAATCAGAGACGAGAATACCTGGAGGATCTGGTCGCCCGCCGCATGGCCGTATTTATCGTTGACCCGCTTGAAGTGGTCGAGGTCGAGCATCGCGACCGTGTAAGGGCGACCGGTCCGGCGGGAGCGATTGTGTTCGCGATCGAGGATCGGTGAGAAGGCGCGACGGTTGATCAGACCGGTGAGGGGGTCTCGCTCCGCGGCTTCTCGCCAGAGTTCCGTCGTCTTCTCGGTCCGGGCGAGGGCGGCGTTCTGCAGAGCGATGCCGAGGACCGAGAGCGCGGTGCCGAAGATGAAGCTCATCAGGCGAAAATGTGTGTCGATCGCAGTCGGCGCGATGAGGGGCCCCACGCCATGGGCGGTCGCCGTGACGATGACGAGCAGCGCGACCGCGGTCGCGATGGCGATTTCGAGCAAACCGACCTGGAAAGACAGCACCAGCAGGACGGGCACGACCAGGAGGATCAGCCCTGGCAGATACGCGAAACCGAGTCCGAACAGCAGGGCCAATACCGCTGCTCCAAGGAGCAAAGGCCTGATCGCCGCCCGGCTGAATCCGTCCTGGTCCCGCCAGCCTTGAAAGATCGGGTAGATGAAAATGAAGCCGAGACCATCACCGAAGATGAGCAGGCCGGCGAAGGCCGGGGCATCCTGCCAGGCGATGTAATGGCCCAGGCTGCACATGAGCGCGAGGCCGGCACTCGTAGCGATCGTCGGAATGATCACGACCCAGAGGCAGAAAGGCACCAGATCGGTGGCGCGGCGCAGACCGTCGGGGATGAAACGGCGAAACATGTAGGCGCTGATGATGCCGGCGCTGGCGTCGATCAGGGCCATGGCGGCCGTGAAGCCGATGCTGTGCGCCAGACTCTCGACGTGCAGGCCGGGAAAATTGGCGATGAAGCTCGCCACGAACACCGTCGGGAAAGCGCGCCAGCCGCAGGTCAGGGCCAGAACCAACGCGATCCCCGACGGCAACCAGACCAGGGTAATGTTGCTGGGCCGGAGCGAGAACATGTCCATCCCGACGCGCGCCAGCAGACAATAAACCGCCGCGCCGACGATGCAGATCAGTATGCTCCTGCTGCTCTCCCGGAGGAGAAGCGGGCGGTGGATGGGAAGGTGCTCCGAGGTCGTCATGATCACGGTGTTTCGAACAATTGTGTCGGTCCCACTCTTGGGCGACGCGCCTTTCGAAATCATTGATCTTGCATCGCGCGGCTATGATTTTACCGCTGACCGGCCCCGAGTTTCGGAGGGGTCTCGCGTGCCGTGGGGAGGCGGGTTGCCGCTGCCGAAGGTGGAACCCACTACGGGGCAAGGATACGACTTGGGGACGTTGGTGGGCGCGACAGGATTTGAACCTGTGACCCCTTGCGTGTGAAGCAAGTGCTACTACCGCTGAGCTACGCGCCCGCCCCGGTGATGACGAGTCACAATGGACCCGACAGCAGGGCGCGGTTGTAGTCATCGCGGGCGCATGCTGTCAAGGACCAACGCTCGCGAGTGCAGCCTTGAGGTCCGCCGCGGGAAAGCCGCGCTGGTAGAGCACGAGGTCGAAGGAGGGCGGCGCCGTGCCGGTCAGCAGCGACAGGCAGGCATGGGCCTGACCGCGATGGTGGGTCTGATGGTTGAACAGATGCGCCAGGATATCGGCAAGCGGCTGCCGCTGCGGCTGGCCCGACATGTTGCTGTAGGCGATCGGCCCGGTCAGGGCCGCGTCGTCGTAGCCGTCGATCAGCGCGATGATCCGCTGGTCCTCGGCAATCCGTGCCCGGGCCAGGGCGACGCGGTCGTCGAACAGGATTGCGTCCAGCCGGTCGGGCGCCTCGCCGGCACCGTTCAGGCGTTTCAGCCAGATGCGGTCGGTCGCCAGCAGATGATTGAGCGTCGCCGGCAGGCTGCCGAAGAACACGCCGATCGGTCTGGCGTAGATTTCTTGGGGCAGGGCCAGAGCCGCGGCATAGAGCTGGGCATTGGCCCAGCGATTATAGCCGGCGAGTTGTCGATACGAGGCGACCATCGTCATGGCGGAGCTCCCAAGCCGCAAAATCCCGCCTACGGTATCCTGCTGAACCGGGCCGATCCTTGCCAATCCAGCGCTCCAGCGTTTCCCGTCGCGAATAGCCCGGATCGCGGCCGCTCGGCCCGAGATCGCTTTCCGTTGGGCCGCATTTTCGGTGTAGGCTTGCGACCATCGGTTATCGAGTCGGGAAGAGTTTGACATGCCTGCGATCAATTCGGCGGAAGCGCGCGACGCCACCTATCACCTGCACCCCTACACCAATCTGCGGCAGCTCGAGCGTGACGGGCCGCTGGTGATCGAGCGCGGCGAGGGGGTGTTCGTCCAGGATACCCAGGGCAATCGCTATCTCGAGGGCATGGCCGGGCTGTGGTGCACCTCGCTGGGCTTCAGCGAGCCGCGGCTTGCCGAGGCCGCGTATCGCCAGCTCAAGACCTTGCCGTTCTATCATTCCTTCGCCGCCAAGGTGCCGAGCGTCACGACCGAACTGGCGGAGCGCCTGATCGGCATCGCGCCGGCGCCGTTGGCACGCGTGATCTTCGCCTGTTCGGGGTCGGAGTCGAACGATACCGCCATCAAGATGGCCTGGTACTACAACAATGCGCGTGGGTTGCAGGCCAAGAAGAAGATCATCTCGCGGCGCCGCGGCTATCATGGCGTCACGGCGCTGACCGCCAGCCTCACCGGCTTGCCCTATGCCCAGAACGGCTTCGATCTGCCGCTCGGCGTCGGCATCTTCCATCTCGACGCGCCGCATTTCTATCGTGGCGGCATGATTGGCGAGAGCGAGGAAGACTTTGCGACCCGGCTGGCGGCGCAGCTCGAAGCGCTGATCCAGGCCGAGGGCGCCGATACCATCGCCGCGATGATCGCCGAGCCGGTGATGGGCGCGGGCGGCGTGATTCTGCCGCCGGCCACATATTTCGAGAAGATCCAGGCGGTGCTGCGCCGCCACGATATCCTGCTGATCGCCGACGAGGTAATCTGCGGCTTCGGCCGGACGGGCTCGATGTTCGGCTCTGAGACCTACGGCATCCGGCCCGACATGATGGTGGTGGCCAAGGCACTTTCATCGGGCTACCAGCCGATCTCGGCGCTGATGGTGACCGATGCGATCTATCAGATCGTCGCCGACGCCGGCGCCAGCCTGGGCCTGTTCGGCCATGGCTATACCTATTCCGGCCATCCGGTGCCGGCGGCGGTGGCGCTCGAGACCTTGAAGATCTACGAGGAGCGCGACATCGTCGCCCGGGTGCGCGATGTCGCGCCGCATTTCCAAGCGCGAATCCGCAAGCTCGCCGCTCATCCGCTGGTGGGCGAGGCGCGCGGCATCGGCCTGATTGGTGCGATCGAGCTGGTTGCCGACAAGGCGACCCGGCAATCCTATCCGCCGAGCGCCGCGGTCGCGGCGTTCCTGGTCAAGCAGGCCCAGGCCCATGGCTTGATCATCCGCTCGGTCCCGGGCGATATCGTCGCCTTCTCGCCGCCGCTGATCATCACCGAGGCCGAGATCGACATCATGTTCGACGCGGTCGGCCGGGCGCTCGACGACACCCTTGCCTATACGAAGTCGCTCCAGGGCAAGGCCTGATTCGAGGAACGCCGAGCATGGCCGATCAAGATCAGACGCAGGATGCTGCCGCGCCCGGGGTCTGCCCGGTCACCGGGGCGGTGGGCGCCAGGCCGGAACAGCGGACCTTGGTGCTGACCGGGGCCAGCCGCGGCATCGGCCATGCCACTGTCAAGCGCTTCAATGCCGCCGGCTGGCGCGTGATCACCGTGTCGCGGCACCCGTTCGAACGTGCCTGCCCCTGGCATGACGGCGCCGAGAACCACGTGCAGCTCGACCTCGCCGACCTCGGCGCGGTCGAGCGCGGCATCGACGAGCTGAAATCGCGGCTCAAGGGCGGCCGGCTCGACGCGCTGGTCAACAATGCCGGGATCTCGCCCAAAGGCCCGGGCGGCAGCCGGCTCGACACCTTGAACACCGACATCGCGACCTGGGAGCATGTCTTCCGCGTCAATTTCCTGGCACCGGTGCTGCTGGCCAAGGGGTTGAAGGACGAGCTGACCAAGGCCAAGGGCTGCGTCGTCAACGTCACCTCGATCGCAGGCCTGCGAGTCCACCCCTTCGCCGGGCCGTCCTATTCGACCTCGAAGGCGGCGCTGGCGGCACTGACGCGGGAGATGGCCTATGATTTCGGCGCGCTCGGCGTGCGCGTCAACGCGATCTCTCCGGGCGAGATCGAGACCTCGATCCTGTCGCCCGGCACCGACCTGATCGTCGAGCGCGAGATCCCGATGCGCCGTCTCGGGCAACCCGAGGAGGTCGCGTCGGTTATCTATTTTCTGTGCACCGAGGGCGCGTCCTACGTCACCGGCACCGAAGTCCACATCAA